>JACUTQ010000147.1 GCA_014859725.1 Methanosarcinales archaeon
GCTATACCATTCAGGAAAATTGTTCTTTATAAACCTATCCATCTCTTCCAAATTCTCAGGATTCTTATTCTCTTTCCTCCACTCCTTAAAAACCTGTATGAAATATTCAAGAGGAACTTCCTGAGTTTTTCCAGACATCCTCAACATCAAGGTTGTCCAGATCATAGAAGACATTCTCTGCGATATCATCCGGATCCACTCCCTTAAGGTATTCCAGCGCCAGCTCTTCTATCCTTTTCGAAATCATCGCATCCTCATCAGCAAGTCTTTTTAGAATTTCATGAGCATGCTCGGTGCTGACTTCATCGAGAACCTGCTTATTCAGTGCGGTTCTGGAGGCTGGCAGTGTGCTGTTCTTCGTGGATTTTTTGGTCATTTGTTCATTCATTAAAAGCATTGAGTTAAAATTGTTGTGATTTTACCAGAAATATCAGGGAGCTGTGGCCATGAAAGTTGATAAGTCTGAGACTGAGCTGCGCAGGTTTAGACTACATGAACACTGGTACACGGACAGAAACGAGTTTGAGCAGAAAGTGGGTGACCTTGAGGAAAAGGTAGATTACTGGAAGCAGGTACTTGCTGACCTGGGAAGTTCATTGGTCTCATGTTCACTGGAGGAGGGGCCATTTTACGGTCTGCCCGTAATAGAGTTCGAAAGCGTTGATAATAGTAGTTTTTGGATTTTTGATCTTATCGGCTTGAGCGGCTGCATCGGCATCACCTCTAAGAAGAGCAACCAGATAATCGGTATCCAGTATTGTCATAGTTTTGTACGCTCTAAACGGGAAATATCAGTTCCACTGGACCTTATTTCAATGGCCGCTTTTTCAAATTCATCGTCTTTCAATCTTCCGGCAAATTCTTTTAACGGCTTTTTTCTGACGATTTCTGTTATTCGATTTATAAGGGCAGTAAAGCTTTCGCCCTCTTTTTTTAGCTGAACAAGGCTTTTATAAGCTTCTTCTGAGATAGTTAATGTTTTATGAGCCATATGTTTAAGTGTATTTATTCGTGCATTTAAATGTGCCTGCCATTTTTTTTCCTTACGTCTATTGTTAATACTGGAAGGATCCCTGCCCCCATCCATCCTTCCCTCTCCCGCTTTCCGCCATTCTCTACTCACCTGTGCTGTCCTTCCTGCACTCGCACTGGCTGCACGGCCTCAGTGTTGCGGACCGGGTGCGGGTGCTCATGCGCAGAGCGTGGGTCGGGAAGTGGTGTGCGGTGGGGGTACTAAAAACGCGAGGCAGAATGTGAATATTAATACATCTAAGTATGAAAGCTATGCTACCTTACTGTTGGAAAAAAAGATATCTATTACAGAGAATCGTTCGCCAGGTTCATATTTCAAATATTTCATCCAGAGTTTGCTGAGTGTGATTTATTGCGTTTCTTCTTTTTTTATTTTTCTTAGGCTTTTCTTCTTCATTTGAGATAGAATTGATAAAAGCTCTTATTATTTCGTATGGTATTTCATTATCTTCCCACTCAATTTCATCTGGATCATCTTCTGCTAAATCAAATTCAGTTGAGAATAAATCATTTAAAGCATCAAATATTTCTTGATTTTCAAGAAGCCACAGATAATCCTCTCTTAATGATGTGTTCTTAAGTACACTATATGCCAGGTTGATCTTGGCTGTTTTTTCCAGATACCTGTATTTTTCACGAAGTGTTTTCTCGACCTCCTTTTTCTCACCTGAAAGGGAATCCCTCTCCAATCCAAGCACCGAAAGGAAGGTTTCCTCATTTGGGGGAAGATATCGTAACCAATCATGATTATTGTTTATTGTTTCCCTGCTCCGGAAAATATTATTAGTAATCCCAAAAGGTTCATTGAGAGCATTAAGGATGATTTTCTCAACTATCTGGTTATCAATTTGTTCCCATTTTCTCCTGTGTATTTTCCTTTTTTCAAGAATTTCCGGTTCTGAGTGAGTATTGATAAAATATATTAGAAAGTCATAGTCTTCACGGAACGATTTGTCACTGAGCAGAGAATATATCTGCCGCATAAATTCCGAACCAGAATCAGAATATTTTTTAAATGATTCTTCAGGTGAATCCTGAGCTATTCCTGCAACCTCATAAAGGTCGGGCATTCCTTTCATATACAGAACATGATACCATTTATACTTCTCAAGTATTGGTCCCATTCTGAAATATTCCTTTTCAGTATTGATATTGTCAGCATGGTTCTTAATTAATTCATTTTTTTCATGCGGAGGTATGCATTTTGTTATTTGTTCAAATATAAAAAGCAATTTATTATATTCCTTTGCAAGCCCTGGATTGCTCAGGACATCGAAAGCCTCTTCGATTACCTCATCATTATAACTTGAAAACCCTTGTTTTTTTTCACAAGCCTGTTCAATCTGGCTTTTGGCTGCTCCTTTTTCAACACCGAGAACACAGTAATAGGTGGGTGTGCCTTCCATAAGATCCTGAACCCATTCCGGATGCCTCACTTCAAATTGCTCGAACTTGCTGATAAAGTGGCCAACACGATGCATATCCACAAACATACTGGATACCTTCCAGTAGGGATCATCCAATATCGATATTTCCTGCTTAGCAATCGAAGAATCTGAGGTAATTCGTTTCTTCTTTTTCTTACTCATCCTTTTGCCGAATCTCTATTGAAATGCCTGTTTCCATGTTCGTATCAGATATTTTTTGTTCATCATCAGGCTCAATATCATTACAGAAAATTGTTTCATTCTCTCCCATAATGCCTTTTTTTAACAATTCCTGTTTGAGATCAAATACTGTTTCCCACGGATTAAGATATAGAGCCAGTGTATCATCTGTCGATAAATTAATAATATTCACCTGTATGCTTTCAACACCAAGCAGTTTTTTCATCCATTTATTTTTTTCCTTTTTCGAGAGCCTGCTTCTGGCCTCCATCTTCACAGTACGCTGGTTACCGGATTCTTTATCTTTTGCTGTTACATGTAAAATACCGAACTCGTTTCCGACTTCAAAAGTCACTTCTATTTTGTTCTGAAAAATGGGCATAGGTTCTATAGATATCCAGAATTCTCCAAGAAACTCATTTTCTTCAGGAAATTCCCCTTCCCCCTGATACACCGGGATTATTACTTTATCTACGAAATCCCATGAATTCGTATAATTACGGGTACGCTCAATGGGAATCTTTGTGTTCCTCTCCAGTATCATGGAGATCCTTTCATCAGCGGTTACCACACCTAATGAACTTGATATTACATCACTTATTTCGATATTATTTGCAACTCCCGATTTTATTTTTACAAATTCTGTACCGGCTATCGCAGTTCCAAGGGCAACTGCTTCGTACGGATCGCCTTTTAGAGGTTCTTTTTCAAAATACTGTATAACAAATTCACGTACTGCAGGTATGAGGGTGGTGCCTCCCACAAGTAATATATCATCTATTTCATTTTTTTCAAGGGAAGCATCATTCAATGCCTGTTCAATTGGCTTTTTAGTACGCTGGATCAGGTCTGATATCATGGAATTAAGTTCTGCCTGTGTTAATTCCATACTGAACGGCGGTTTGTTTTCAGCAACAAAGGGTATGTTAATTAAAGTGCTTTTTGCTGAAGATAGCGCTATCTTTGCTTCCTCTGAGGTTTCACGGATGGTGGAGCGAAGTGCCAGGTCCTTGTCCAGATTTATGCCAAACTGTTCGGATAATTTATCAGCCACATGCTCCTCAATGCGTGCATCTATATCATCCCCTCCAAGTTTATGCTCCCCCGCACTTGCATCGACATCAAAAAAACCCGATGAAACAGTAAGTATCGTTACATCAAATGTCCCGCCCCCAAAATCATATACCAGTACTCTCCTATCCCTATCTTCTCGTATTCCATACGCGAGAGCTGCCGCTGTTGGCTCATTAATCAATCTCAGGACGTTAAGGCCGGCAATCTCTGCTGAATCCTTGATTGACTGCCTCTGTCCGTCCGAATAGTTTGCAGGAACAGATACTACGGCGTCCCTGAATCGTCTCCCGAGCCTCTGTTCGGCATCATCCGCCAGTTTCTTAAATATTTGTGCAGCGACATATTCAGGAGGAAATTTATACCGACCGACCTTTTTCCTGAAGTCTGTTCCCATTTCCTTTTTAATTGAGTTTATCGTTCGCTCTGGATGCACAATAATGTTCCGCTTGGCGATTTCACCCACCTCTACTTCATTCTCATTTTTGAAATAAACTGTGGACGGCATCATATTTTTTCCTTCACTGTTTTCTATCATCACTGGTTCGTCAAGCAGCATATATGCCATCTTGGAATTGGTTGTTCCAAAATCAATACCTAAAATATCTCTATTCAACATCATCAATCTCTCTTAAGTTCTGTTCGATTCTAACGATCTTTTCTTCCAGACCTATTATTGAATTATTCAGAGAATTCAAATCCTGTGTAAGTTTTTCGATATCCTCTTTTTGCAGACCTCCCAGTTCAATTATCTTTTCATTCATTTCTCTCAAAAGATATTTGGAAGGATTCATCCATCGAAGGAACCTATTCCATAAACCGGGTTTCATGATATTCACTTTTATTGGGCGCTTTGAGACAATTATTTCACAGGGTCGGACCACATTATTTTCACTGCTATATCCCTTCCTGACTGTGCGAATAACTGAGTTCTCAGGGTAAACACTACTATACTCCAATCCAACAGCCATATGCTTATTCGCATCGAATTCATCACCTGCTTTTGGGTCTATTGGAGTAAGAGCTGCTGCAGAAAGTAACTGATTGTAAATCACATAAATATTTTCTTTTATATTTTCTGAATATTTTTTCACCACATCACAGGACGTATTATCATTCTGTTTAGATATGCGATCAAAAGAATCTGCAACTACAAGCAATCGTTTAACAAAATCCTTTTTTATTTCCTGCTGTATTTTCGCTTCATTTTTTCGACTGGACTCAATATAATCTTTAAATTCTTGTCTTAAATTGGTATATTGAGATTCGAAGCTATCAGCTTTTTTCTTAATTTCCTGAATTTTATTTTCTTCCATCACTACCAATACAATCTAAGTTCTGCATATACCAGATATATTTTTCCATAAATTCAGTACTTCAGAATAACCCTACTTCCGATTATTTCTAAACGTAGAAAACCGGACATTTTTCTCTGACTTAAAGGAACCGTCAGATTAAAGAGAGTTGGATTCCAAGTATCATTGGCACAGGTGACTTCGGAGGAAATGGTAAGCCATGTGGGTAAGGTTTACAGCGCTCCTTATCAGTCGCCCCAAATTGAAGCCCTGTGCCACCGAATGTCCTGACATCCACAAAAGAGCACGGTATACATACTTCATTTTGAGGTGCAGTAAGTGTTTTCCCACCTTTCTGTACAGGAGTTCTTGAGTAAGCTTGCAGAGCTGGGGATTTCTGGGGAGCTGGTTCTGGCCCTTCTCATGAGAAAAAAAAGAAGTATTGTTATGCAATATCCTTGAAGATTAGCATTATTGGAAAGCTAAGGATGATAGGCACTGGATGCCTCTCTATAATGTGAAACTGCCTGGCACCCTTGCAGATCCCCGGCACTTACTAAACTGGTCAATGAACTTAAACAAAAACCCACTCTGTCATCTTCCCATAAGCTGTTCCGTAAGTCAGGGGCGAAT
>JACUTQ010000148.1 GCA_014859725.1 Methanosarcinales archaeon
AATCATCAAAAAGCTTAATAAGTTATATCCCTTAATTTAATTGGGAGAGAAAATGGGAATCCTGATTCATTTCGCAAAACGTTGGGTTGCAGGAGAATATCTTGAAGATGCCGTTGAAAGAGCACGATCAGCAAACAGCCGCAGAATTCGCAGCATTATCAATCATGTAGGAGAACACAATGAAGATATTGAATTAATTGGAGCTTCAGCAGTAGAATATAGTCGTTTACTGGACGCTGTCAAAAGCGAACAACTTGATAGTTCCATATCTGTAAAACCAACCCAGCTTGGTCTTATGAAGGATACGCAAACCTGTATCAGTACATTGGAACCGTTGGTAAGGAAGGCATCGGATTCAGGTATTTTAATCTGGATCGATATGGAAGGAAGCCCCTATACCCAAGCGATCATTGACATCTACAAACATCTTTTTTCCAGTCACAAAAATCTGGGAATAGCCATCCAGGCATACCTGTTCAGGACACCTGATGACCTTAAAGAACTATCTGCTATTGGTGGTAACATTCGCCTGTGTAAAGGTGCGTATAACGAATCGGCTGAAATAATTATAAAAAACCACGATAAAGTAACTGAGGCCTTTGCCAGCCAGATGGAATCGTTATTCAAAAATGGGGGGCCAGGACTTATCGCCATAGCGACCCACGATAGCAGCCTGATCGAACTGGCCAAAGAGCTGAATAAAACCTATCCCAGGAACTTTGAGTACCAGATGTTGATGGGGGTCAGGGATAAATTAAAGGAAAGCCTGATCAGGGAAGGGTATAGGGTCTCAGGGTATATCCCCTATGGAAAGGGTTGGCTTGCGTACTTTTTACGAAGGCTCAATGAGCAGAAACGGGATATTAAGACCGGATTTATTTCATTGTTCAAGCAGGATTAAAGTCTAAATAGTTCATTTATCTCTAATCAAGTAATCCGTCACCACAAGTTTTATCAGCATAGTATTATTATAATATAATATGATTTATTATGAAGTGGGGAATAAGTTGTAGCAGCAGTTATTTGAGTTTTTTGAAATCAGTTCATGAAATGGTTATGTCAAACTCAAAATATCGCTCTATTCCATAATACTGGACAGTCTATCTATGGAATACTAACCTGAAACAAGGAATTTCAGCTTACACTCCACCCCGGAGGTATTGAATAATGGTGAGAAATAAGGTACGAGGGAGGTTAATATAATGTCTGGAAAAATACCGACAATTAAACGCAATATCATCAAACCTGAAGATATTGACCCGATGGAAGTAAAAAAGGTATTGAAATTTTTAAATGAAACTGAAAAACCTGAAGATATTGCCGCTACTATAGAAATTCCTGGTGAGGTGGATGTTGGAATTAAGGTTGCAAATAAGATTATTGAAAAAAGATCTCAGATTGGCGAATTCAGCAACATGAAAGAGGTTATGGACGTTCCTCAGATAGGGCCTGAGCGCTTCACTGACATTGTTTCCATTCTAACGGGTAAAACTGATATTGGTGAATCGGAGCGGGTAAATTTTAAATACCTTATCGCAATGAACCCGAACTATTTTGGCAACCTGAAAGTAAGTCCTTTCGAACCTGTCAAGGTAATAAAGAATAATACCAGCTATGAAGAGCTCATGTGTGTGGGATTCAATCCCCACTTTGAAAGACTTGAAGCTGTGGTCCATATTAAAAGATCTTCAGGGTATGGTGGGAATATTTGCTCTGCCGGTACACCGGAATATGTACGGTTCTATGTAGACTGGGATAATACCGGTGATTGGGAAGATATTGGCATGGTCAGCTTCACTGCATATAATATACCGGGTGATAAGCCTTTGGAATACGACCTGAGTATCACTCTGGATGCTAAGAATAAATTTTGTTTTGTTAAGAACTTGCCAAAAATACGAGCTATTCTTTCGTGGCGTGATCCACCGCCTGCTGACACTCCAGATCATACTCCGGTCTGGGGCAATGCTCTTGAAGCACGTATACAGATTGAAGAGCTCAAGATTTTTATCATAAAAGATTTACTCAAGATGCCCAATGTGAGTATTCCCGATGAGATGTTAAATGTTTTCGATCTTGAAAAAGAGGTCGATCTCAGGGCACCGAAAAAACTTACTATCCCTGAACTTGCTCATTTATACAAAGACAAAGTGGTCCCCAAACATAGGTTCGGATTTACGAAAATAAATGAGATTATGGGAAAAAGCGGGCTGCAGTTAAATAAAATTGCACATGCGAACGTTTCGTTACCTGATGAAAAACCAATCATCCATCCACTGGTTGACATCGGATTTGACCCGATCGATATCCCTGATATCATTGATAATTTCATCCCCATCCCCTTGGGTGATACAACATATGAAGAATTGAAATGTGTTGGATTGAATACGAACCAGGATGTGCTTGCCGGAGTGATTGAAGTCAAAAAGGCAAATGGTTATTTAGGTAATCCCTGTGATGCCGGCAGTGATGAATATGTGGCGTTCTGGATCGACTGGGGAGATGGTGCAGGCTGGTCATATGTGGGAACAACATTAGTGAATGTGCATGATATTAAAGATATACCTGGCGAAGGATTGCAGTATTCCGTATTTCTCCCTGTGAACCTGAGCGGGCGACGCCAGCCATGTGCTGATGGAGCAAAAGTGGTTAAGGTAAGGGCTATCCTGTCGTGGGAAGTTGCTCCCCCTTCATGGAACCCTCACTACATCCCCAGATGGGGCAACCGGAAGCAAACACTCGTGCATATCACTCCCGGACCTGACATAGAAGAAGGTGACCATACACCGTTCATATCTGTTGTTGGGAACATGGGAATAGATGATATTGACTCATCCACAGGACTTGCTACCGGTACCGGTGTTATGGCCGCATTCACAGCAAACAAGAGCCCCTTCGGTGGTGTGATCACTATCAGTGGGCACATTGCATTCCCCCCGAACAGCTTTACAGGAGGCGGTATGAGTGCCACGCCACTAAAATATAAGATATTCGTACGTCGCAGTTTGCCCGGAGAACCATGGCAGCAGCTGAATAATTCGTTCAATGTCAAACTTGTGGATCAGGTGGGTTCTCTCTTCATAGGACCTTATAATCATACCCAGAAGATCGACTCCAACGGATATTACACCTATTTGGAAGATCTGGAAGGGAATGAAAGACGGTTTGTAGAAGGTTTTGTCCTTGCCAAATGGGTTACTGGAGCTACTATGGAAGGGATATGGGATATCCGGATGGAAGCATTTGATCCCGTTACAGCAACTACATATCTGGCATTGAATCCTGATAGTACCCAGCAGATCATCAAGGTCCGTATTGATAATGAATGGCCCGCCTCCAGTATCGATATCACTGGATATACTCATGACGGTGTCTTCAAACCTGCTGAGGCTTGTGGAACATTCAGAAAAGGAGACATCATACACGGAACATATAGCTTCTTTGATGATTATTTCGGAAAACTCTCGGTATGGGCTGAACCAACATCTCCGGCAAGTGGGGGCCAATTATGTGTCCTGCCCGGTGCAACATTATGCAATGCAGCATCGACATGGAAAACTCCACCATCGATAAGCCGAAGTTATCCTGCTGTACCCACAACCGGAGAATCAGGTAAGTGGGCACTTGATACCAGCGACATGCAACCATGTGGTTATATTGTAAGAATACACGGATATGACCGAACCATCATTAACAGTGGATTTATCGGCCATTATAGAGGCAGTTCTGTAGGATTTTGCCTTCTAAAACCTGAATAGTAGCAGATAGTAGTAAGGTAATGAGGGGTATCCCTCATTCTCTTTTATTTTTCAGATCAGGGAGAATTCTTTCCCTAACAGTTCCCTTCCAAGCGAAGAATCTGGCTATGATACCCACTCAATGTTAAAGAGAAGCTCTTTTTTAATATGTGTGATCAGGAGTTATTGATTAAGTATGAGCCAGAAAATAGAATTAAAACGGGAACTTGGGCTGCTTGAAGCAACCCTTGCAGGTGTGGGAGTCATTCTGGGTGCCGGCATCTATGCTCTTATCGGGCAGGCCGCCGGGCTGGCAGGGAATTCGGTCTGGATATCTTTCGGCCTTGCTAGCCTTATCGCGGTCTTTACAGGACTCAGCTATGCAGAACTCTCTTCCATGTATCCGAAAGCGAGTGCAGAGTATGAATATACCAATAATGCTTTTGGCAGCAAATTGGCGTTCATCATAGGCTGGTTGATTATCTTCAGCGGCGTGGTGGGAGCATCTGCTGTTGCCCTGGGATTTGCAGGATATTTCAATGTTCTCTTCGATGTTCCCCTGGTCTATTCGGCCGTGGTACTTATACTCATCCTATCGTTCATCCTTTTTCACGGGATTAAAGAATCTGCCAGGGTCGCCATCATATTCACTCTTATTGAAGCAGGCGGACTGATCTTGATCTTCATTATCGGGATCCCTTTTCTCGGGCATGTGGACTATCTCGATATGCCCCACGGTTTCAAAGGGATCTTTGAAGCATCGGCCCTCATTTTTTTCGCCTTCATAGGATTTGAAGGAGTTGTCAGGCTTTCGGAGGAAACGAGGAATCCTGAAAAAAATATCCCCAGAGCCCTGATACTGGCCCTTATTATCAGTATCATTCTCTACATGGCGGTGGCATTTTCTACAGTAAGCGTGGTGGGATGGGAAAAACTCAGCCAGTCAGATGCTCCTTTTGCAACGGTGGCCTTTGAGGCCATGGGAAATAATGCTTTTATTCTCCTTTCGGTGATAGCTCTCTTTGCCACAGCAAATACGGTCCTCCTTATGCTTCTGGGGGCATCCAGAATGGTATACGGAATGGCTGATTCATTTTCCCTTCCCAATACTTTTGCAAAGGTACATCCTGGAAGAAGGACACCATGGATTGCCATTTTTACTGTCACGATATTATCCATACTTTTTCTTTTTACTGGCAATATTGCATTTTTAGCCAATGTCACCAACTACACCCTGTTCCTGACATTCATTGTAATTAACGCCGCAATCATCTGGTTACGATACAAAGAACCACAATTGACACGGCCGTTCAGGATCCCTATCAATATCGGTAACCTGCCCCTATTACCAATAATCGGTCTGGTGTCCTGTTTGTTTATGCTGCTGCAAATGGATATATCCATACTTATTATCGGAGTGCTGCTTACTATTGTGGGCGGAGTGTTGTCTCTGGTGGATATCAGTGAATTGTGATCACTCCAAACGCAAAAACCAAAGGAAAAATTTATATTATACTAATATGCACCTTAATTTATTTTTTTGGTGTCAACAGAAAACGAGATGCAGAGCCTTTGATTTATATTAACTTTGAAATCCAAGAATAATATTGATTTTATGGAGTATTTGGGTTTTCATTTCAATGGTCGCTGGAGGCGGCTGACTGAGAAAGCTGTGAAGAAGTTCAAGGCTGAGATTAAACACAGGACACGACGACAGCAGTCCAAAAACCTTGAAACGGTAATTGCTTCTATTAACCCTGTAATCCGGGGCTGTGGCAACTACTTCAAGGAGGGCACGGTGAAGAAAATCAGAGACTTTTTATTATTTTCTGATAATGGCCAATATAGGTCAATTTAATT
>JACUTQ010000149.1 GCA_014859725.1 Methanosarcinales archaeon
TTGGAAACTCTCAGAACTTTAAAGTGTTTTGAAAAGCTGTTTTTGGGACGGCCTGCACGTTTTGTACCTACTTGGGAGCTATACAAAAAAGAGCTGTACAGGATATCTAACGATATTCGGGGAACAATCATTGTCCGGCTACTTTCTGAGTGCGGGATTGCCAGGGAAGAGCTGGCTTGTGCCTGCGAATAAATCTTGACCGAAACCACACACGTGGTCTTTGGATCGAGAAGGCTAAAAAGGTAAAAAATAGTTCTGATTATGAAATGGTGAGCCGTGAAGTGCCTGTTAATTCAAGTTTGTATACGCTTTTGAAAGCATATTTAGATCTAAGTCCGGGCCCGTTTATAATAAACCGGAAGCGTAGCACAGATATGCAGCTGCCATTAACACCTCGCAACATCAATACGATATTTGATGAGCACCTTAACATCCCCTGGTCCCCGCATGATTGCAGGCATTTTTTCAGATCTCAGGTCAGATCCTGGATGATCAAGGAAAAGCAAATTGACATTCAGGTGATAAAGGAGATAATGGGTCATACTCTTCAAGTCCATGAAAAGTATGGGGAAGCATCGCCTTTTGAGTATAAATTAGAAATAGTTGATTCTGTTTTCGGATAGGACTGCTATCAATTTCAATCGGATTAGGTCAACATCTAATGAAAATGATATGATCATACGTTATCTCCATGTCGGGAAAGGGGTGTTGGTGTTTGATATCCAGAAAGATATTTTAAGAGTTACTCCCTTGATCTATCTCTTGGATCTTGTTAGGCAAGCAGGCCTGCACTACAGCTGTTCACGGATCGGTGTTACAAGCTCTGCAGTACAACCGTAGGGAGATCCCGGGATTCTGACAGCCTACCAGCTGAGGACCATAGTTGCATGAAGGCCTTAAGATTTGTTCTCTTGATCTGTCTCCCTGACCATGATATCCCTTATCCTGGTCAAATCCAGCTGGATATCTTCGGTGGATTTCTCACTTCACCTTTTGTTTAGAAAGTGAAGTAAAACCGTCATTTTAACAGGATTTCTAGGCAATTACATACGATTTTTTGAACAACGACAACCGCAATCTGGCAATATACATATATATGTGTGTGCACATAATATCTATTTATGCCAACAATGACATTATCTATACCAGATGATCTTTATTCAGTCATAAAACACCATAATGAAGTAAAGTGGAGTGTAATTGCACGAAACGCTATGTGGGACTATGCCCGAAAAGTGCAGATTCTTGAAGACATTTTAGAAAAAAGCAAACTAACGGAAGAAAACGCTGAAGAGTTAAGCAACCTTATTAAGAAATCCATACGTGAACATCATGATATCAATTAGGACGAAATAATGAGACTCGTCATTGATACCAATATAATAATTTCATCATTAATTTCAAATTCTGTAAGACGGAGTATCCTGCTAAATTCAGGTTATGAATTTATATCCCCTGAATATACATACACAGAAATCATAAATCATATTGATCTTATTGAAAAAAAAGCACAAATCACGTCCAAGGAACTTCAATATGCCATGGACATTCTATTTTCAAATATCAAAATCTACCCAAAAGAAGAATACATTGAGTGTTATCCTGAAGCAAAAAAAATAATGAGTGATATCGACCCTGATGATGTACCTTTTTTGGCTTTAGCAATGAAGGCTCAAGTAGATGGTATTTGGAGTGAAGATAAAGGATTTCTAAAACAGGATCGAGTTAGAATTTACACAACTAAAGACCTCGTAGAATTTATAGGTTTATAATTTAAGAATAATTATAATTATTCCAATTTTTCCTAATATCTTGTGCCCGTTTTAAGAAAATCAAACATCCGAGCATTTCACACGATGCCCCGGATTTTGCGATGCAATCCAAGGTTGTTGACTTTTCATTATCCTTTGGCTTGAATTTTATTACTATTATTATAAGTCTATGCTTATAAATACATTTTTTTGTGTTAAATGCAAAGTTTGTAGTTGCAAACTAACAGATTCCCATACTATATAGAACAGTTGAGTTAACCCACACATAGGGATATTGTAGAAAAAACAGCGTTTTTGCACGTTTTACATAATTATTAATTGCCTTTTTATAGAATAACCAGACCATGTTTTGCCCAATTGTGGTAGAAATCAGATTATTTTGATAATATATAATTTTCAAACATTCAAATTGCATAATGTTCTAAAACCTAAAATGAGCCTTTGCATGGTGATATACAAAAAGGAAAACCTGATTGTTGAACTGTTTTTTCGGGTTGCAGTGCTTCTGGATATACCAGGTTGTCGACTGAATCCATGTAATATTCCATGACCATATCGATAATAGAGTAATTTTCGATATATCGAAAATGCAAGCTCCACCGCCTGGATAACAGAGACTAATGTGAAGATTCCTGATACAATACCCTATACGTGCACGTTTATTCCAGCAGAATCTCTCAGGGTCGAGGATACTCTTGCACCATGCCCGAAAAATGATAGGATTGCAGCTATCGGGGCCTGGATCAGTACTACTGGGAACAATAAATGTGATTATATTGATTTTATGGGAAGATGACTAAATATTTTAGACAGGCACTATACATCAGTTCAAAAAGACTGATATTTAATACATCAAATTCAGGGCATCATAGGCAGTCATGCCTACTTTGACCCCAAGATCCATGGCTGCTGAACTGACTTCCACTACCCGGGATTTCAATACGTCATCGAAACTTCTGACTCCGGTGACTTTTGCTGCCACATCACCCAACTGCTCGGCAGCGACCATGTTCAGATAACCACACATTACAAAACCCCTGGGTGCTTTTATGATCATAAGGGGGGCATGTTCCATATCCCACTTTAACCCTATAGCGTTGCCTTTATTCAGTTCTATTGTCTCGATCTGCATATATTATTTATATCTTTTGAAGATCATTGGACTGACATGAAGGACACGAAAGTTTTGACCCCATTCCTTTGAATTTATTACCGCAGGCTTTACACTGGTATGTAACCATGGCACCTGCTTCCAGATCTACACTGTCTGCAGTGCTTGAATCTACGAAACACATAATATTTACACCTCAATTAAACATGAAATCTGCCATATATAATAAGATTTCTGTTGGTGTACCAAACCCTTATATATCTCTCTCACATCATATGCGGAAAGTACAGATGACACTATCGCCCCCGGTTAAAGGCCGTTCAAACCTTACATTATTGATCCCATCGTCTCTAACATCAGAAACGAGGGATGGCAGGATCAAGACATATAAGGTCGGCCAGATTGCCAGGGCGGCAGCGGTGTTCAGGGTAGATAGCATAATAATCTATCGCGACCCGCAGTTCGATGACAGCAGGTTTATCAGCCTGGTGCTGAGATACGCAGAAACGCCCCAATACCTGCGAAAGCATCTATTCCCCCTTCAGGAGGAATTGAAGCATGCCGGGGTACTGATGCCACTTCGAACACCGCATCATCCCACAGAATTAAGATCATCCGATCTCAGCGAAGGAGAATTCCGCGTTGGGGTCGTGGTCTCAGGACCAAGAAAGAAAAGCGAGAAAAAAGTCGGATCTGACAACAGCGTTTGGGTCGATATCGGAATAGATAGCCCAGTTCGCCTGGATGCATCTCCCAATGAGGTGTCCACTGGTGAGCGCGTAAATGTCAGAATCTTTTCGCGACGACCAATACAAGCAAAGCTTGTACAAATGGACGAAATCCCCCTGTACTGGGGATACCGGACAACAGTAGAAAACAGCCTCTCAGGTGCGCTGAAGAAACTATCAGTTCAGGACGCCCTGATCCTGGTTGCCACACGGCAGGGCCAGGTGCTCGACACCACAACCCTTCCATGTATTTGCGCCTTGATGGATCAAAAAGCCAAAACAGCTGTTGTGTTCGGCTCTCCCAGGCAGAGTGTCGAGTCCATTATTGCAGGCGAGGGTTCACAACTCTCGGATTTCCAGTGCAAGACACTGAATACCGTCCCCTCTCAGGGCACAGCAACAGTAAGGGCAGAGGAAGCCGTTTGGGCAACATTGTCCCTGCTTAACCTGGTCAGGTAACATCCGTGGAAGAATCCATTATAATACGAAAAGACATCGGAGGAAAATAATGGCAAACATACACAGACCAAGACGTGGTTCACTGGCATTCAGCCCCAGGAAAAGGGCGAAAAGCCAGATACCAACAGTTAGATCATGGTCACAGGGCATTGGAGAGCCTAAGTTGAGCGGTTTTGCAGGATATAAAGCAGGCATGACGCACATAATAATGACTGACGACAAGTCAACCAGCCTCACCGCAGGCATGGAGATTTCGGTTCCTGTAACTGTAATTGAAATACCTGAAATGAGGGTAGCAGCGATCAGAGCTTATGGTGAGACCGGAACTTATGGCACTAAAATAAAGGGTGAAGCATGGACTAAAGTCGTTGATCCCACTTTGGAGAGAGCATTATTCCCGCCAAAGAAAAATAATACTGAAAAATCATTTGAAAAAATTGTAAAATTAGTTGAAGAAGGAAAAGTCGCAAACATTCACGTTATTTCTTATACATTACCATCTAAAGTTCCAGGCCTTCCAAAGAAGAAACCTGATGTAATGGAGCACAGGATAATAGGTGGGGATATTACTGCAAAACTGGAATATGCCAAATCCATTCTGGGTAAATCGGTACAAATATCAGATGTTTTTAATCAGGGTGATATCGTCGACGTATCAGCAATCACCAAGGCAAAAGGCACACAGGGACCGGTTAAGCGGTGGCATATCAATCTGATGAAGAACAAGCACAGCAGGCAGGGCAGTCTCAGGCAGGTAGGAACCTTAGGTCCCTGGAACCCTTCAAGGGTGAGCTGGAGAGTACCTCAACTGGGCCAGATGGGCTATCACCAGAGAACCGAATATAACAAACGCATTCTAAAGATCGGTGAGAACGGTGCAGACGTTACCCCACATGGTGGTTTACTGAATTATGGTGAAATTAAGAACAATTACGTACTGATCAAGGGAAGTATTCCTGGTCCTAAAAAGCGGCTTATCAGATTAAGACCTGCTATAAGGGCTGAAGTGAAAAACACAGGGATACCACAGATCGCACATATCAGCCAGAAGTCAAAGCAGGGGTGAAATAGATGAGCAAAGCACAAATATTAGATTTAACAGGAGCGCCAAAAGGCGAGATAGATCTCCCTGACGTATTTGACGAAATATACAGGCCTGATCTGATCAAAAGGGCAGTGTTAGCTGCCCAGGCAAACAGGCTCCAGGTCTACGGACCCACCCCTTATGCCGGTATGAAGACCTCAGCTGATAACTGGGGGCCAGGTCGAGGTATGGCCAGGGTACCCAGGATAAAGAACGGCAACCGAGTTGCCCGTATATGCCAGGCAAGAGGCGGACGGAAGGCCCATCCTCCAAAGGTCGAGAAGGATTATTCTGAAAAGATCAACAAAAAGGAACGTATCAAAGCCATAAGATCAGCCATTGCCGCAACATCATCACAAGATATAGTAAGGCAGAGGGGACACAGGTT
>JACUTQ010000150.1 GCA_014859725.1 Methanosarcinales archaeon
TATATGACTAATGTTACGCAGCTCAAATTCCAGCTTACTGCCCCCATGTGGTCCTTCTTCAATGAACAGCCAGACAATAGAAGCACTCACAAAGCCAGAAGCGTGGAAAAATGAAGTAGCAACCGTCAATTGGGAATAGCAGTCAGGTTGAAGAGGTACGGCAGTCCTGAACCAACTGTCAGAGCAGCACGTGGAGATCAACTTCATACCTGTTGGATAGACTATGTGAATCCCCTGTGGCAAATAGGTTGTACAGCAGCAGCTAAATAATTTATCTCTAATAGACCTGCAGTTATTTTACCTCATAGATAGATACACCCTCTGATTCGTATATCAGTTCATAGAATTGATGGTATCTGCTGAACTTTTGCAATCCATTGGGAGAATACTTTTTTCGTTCAATTTCACCGATGTAGATATATTCCACAGCATATGTATCCCAAGTTTGACACTTTGATTTATTGCCTAATGTAACATTCATTTTTCTGGACTATAATCTGTTTTTTTCATGCTTTTTCTCCCATAGTATTTGACAGATATCTTACGCTTTCATGAATGCGATTTTTATGTTTGTTAACTCATTTTTAGACCTATAATTTGACAGTTAAAACAGGTATAATCAAGAAATAAATTTTATTTCCATACACATTGAAACTCTACCTATTGCTAAGTGATCAGCCTGACAAAATCACCTGAAAATCCATTAACGAATTTGACAGTTGAGGCGTATTTGCTGAAAAATGGCGAAAAAAATTCGTTTTATCTGAATTTTGGCATTAAAATACGTGATTCTTGGTAAAAATAGGGAGTTTTTTAGGTTTTATAACTTGATTTTTTTAAACTGTCAAATTGTTTTTCCTGACAAAATAGAAGACATTTTCATTAAAAATTAATGGAATCTGTCAAACTTGGGATGCCAATGTTTTTTCATTATCCTCAGAATTATAGATCAGGTCCGTATCATCAATTCTTTTATGATCTTCAACAAATTTCCCTCTCCACATGAGTTCATGACTTGTCCAGCCAATTATTGTGGACAAACCGGTCAGCGATGAAATCCGGGACCCCCATATATTTACCAAAAGTAAATTTTTTCCCTGATGGCCTCCCAAATAAGAAATATAACGAATTGGCCGCAGCAATACCCAGAAAAATCCATATCTCAAGGGTGATTTTCATGATCGTATTCATGCGGTGATACGGGTGACCATACGAATCATTTATGTAAAACAGATCACAGAAGAGCGCAAGAAACGCCCCGGTCACTGTCAGTAATAAAATAAATGTCAACTGGTCAGGTATTTTCCCCCTATTTTTCCACAAATAATTACCCGATATCAGAATAATAGGAAATAGAAGGACAAAAATCTGAAAGCCTGATATCACTGCCAGGATAAAGGAAATTATGACCGTTCGAATCATGAATTTCAGATCGTTTCGGGACAGCCACCACATAAGAATGCTCAGAACAAATATAAACAAGGCAAATATCTCTAAAAAGTCCACCAACTGGGTCTTACCGCCCAGTATACCGATACCATGAAAGCCCCTGCTTGAGCTGAACAGGAGGTATGGGGAATACAGTACAATGCTGAAGAGAACAATTGTTATCCAATTATAAATACCTCTCAAGATGGGAGCAGAAATAATATCATTCTTATCAATTCCACCTTCCTGGAACGCCACCAGCACGATGGCCGCTCCTGTAAAGATCACAAAACTGGGATCGTTCCAGGTATTGATCAGGAGAAAGAACCCCGGAAAAATACCTGGTATCAATAAATCCATAAATCTGATGACCCTATCATCCTTATCGTGATCTGTTTTTTTGAAAACAGTACCGTAGATGTACGAGAGAAAAGCCACCTGGAACGGAATGGAAATCATGTGACCGTGAAGATCACCCTGGAGAAACACGAATGCAGGATAGAAGATCAAGGAATAGGGAATGATCCTGTTTATTTCATAAAAGGGATAATGTACGAACCATTCGAAGATATTTTGCTCATCAACGATCCAATTCATTTTTCAGTATCATATGCCTATTTTCCCTGAACAGTTCTACAAGACCGACTTTTTTTTTACGAGCGAGCAGAGCCATTATCAATAGCAGGACAAGTAAGGAAAATACTACATTGAACCATCCGAATTTCATTACATGAAGTGAGGTAAACAGCCAGGTAATAAAGGTCAGGAATACGATACCCAGGATTTTGGAAAAGGAATAGCCTTTATCCTTCAAGTTCCCACAGGTAAGGTAAATTATCGGAAAAGTGATGAATCCAATTATTTCTATGATTATAAACCAGGAAACAGGACATCCAGATGTGCAAGTGAATTTTTAGTCCAAAGTACGAAAGTAAGTATGATATCCTAAGAAGAATCACTCACTGAAGTATCAGCTTAATTCCAGTAAATTATTAGAATCATATCTTATTAATCTGCCACAACACTGATCAACTCAAATCTTTTTACATCAAATAATCCCATATCAGTCAGCCTTATCTCAGGTATTACGGGAAGCGTAATAAAAGAATGTGTAATAAACGGGGCCGAGAGAGTACATCTCATCTCCTTGATCTTTTCATGCAACCTCTCCAAGTTCTTATCCACCTCTTCTACGGTTCGGGTACTTAACAGACCCGCAAAGGGTAAAGGCAGACTATCAAGCACCTGCCCGTCCTCCACTAAGACAATGCCGCCTTTTATCTCACTGATAACATTAGCGCAAAGAGCCATATCTCTGTGATTAGTTCCTGTCACTATCACATTATGGCTGTCATGTCCTATACTCTGGCCAAAAGCCCCTGATTTCAAGTTAAAACCACTGGAAAAACCAAGCCCGATATTTCCGTTCTTACCATGACGCTCGACCACAGCTGTACTCAGAATATCTGCCTCAATATCAAGCATCAGCACACCTGTCCCATCAGTGCTGAGTTCTGTCCTCACCATCTCAGTAAATATCCTGTCAGGAAATACCTTGATAACATTTACAGAGATGGTTTTGTCCGGATAGTCCGTTATTTGCAGGTCTTCGGGTTTGATATTCCTGTACTTTACGGTATCGTAAACATAATCCGGGTATGTGAAAGTGGATACAAATGCCTCAACAGGAGTACCTCCGGCAAACACCGAATTAATAGTAAAATCTTTAAGATCATCCAGAACCACAAGGTCAGCTCTTTTCCCTATACTAATTGAACCCACAAGCTGGTCAACCCTGTAATGCCTGGCTGTGTTTATGGTACACATAGATATTGCATCGAGGGGGTCAAGGCCCAGCCGGACAGCCTTTCTCACAAGAACATCCATATACCCTTTAATCAGGTCTTCTGGATGCTTATCATCAGTAACAAAAAACACGTTCTGAAGCGACACACCATCTGCTATTAATCTGGGCAGGAAATCTTCCATGGATTTGGCTGCCGACCCTTCCCTTATCATCAGTTTCATACCAAGCCGCAGTTTCTCCAAACCCTCTTCATATGTGAGGGATTCATGATCGCTGGATGGCCCTGCACACATATACCCCCACAGATCATGGCCGGTAAGTCCGGGACTGTGCCCGTCCACTACCAGTTTACGTCCGAGTGCAGCTTCGATCATGTTGATCTTGTCGGTATCTCCACCCAGGACATCCGGGTAATCCATCATCTCTCCCAGCCCCACCACAAAATCCTTATCCATCAGCGCTTCTATATTGACTTCATTAATAGTCGCTCCCGAGGTCTCAAACGCGGTAGCAGGCACACAGGAAGATACAGTAACAAATACATTCAGGGGCAGGGTACTTGCTTCCTCAAGTACCAGTTCAATGCCAGGTCTGCCCAGTACATTGGCGATCTCATGGGGATCAATGACGATACCGGTGGTACCATGTTCCAGAGCTTTTCTGGCAAATTGACTTAAAGTCACCATACTGGATTCAAAATGAACATGCCCATCCATGAGACCAGGAGAGACAAAACGGTTTTTGACATTAATGATTCTGGTGTGCGTGTCCTTCAGATCTGAAACGTCCCCAATGCCTGTTATATATTCAGATTTTATAGCAATATCAGCATTCAGGATCTCCTTTGTATTTACATTTACAATCCTGCAGTGTTCCAGCACAGTATCTGCTTTGATCTCGCCCTCCCCGGCAAAGATCTTCTCCCTTAGATACATTAATTGAAGATTGGATTGAACAGGCAAAAATCTATCTTTTTTTTAAGTGTTGAGCTCAATCAAAACATTCGATCGAAAACAGATCATAATCAATGAACTGCACTCTCCAGTCTCTAGGTAAATACATCCTCTCCCCATCGAGGTTGGCTGCCAGTTTATCAAGTCCTGATATATCTGCCTGACCACGGAACCTGAGTATTACAATTCCGGCAGGTTCCTTTAAATCGTCAATAAATATATTCACACCATCCACAGACAGGTTATATACCTCTTTAAGAAATAGGTGGGTTTCTTTTCCGGTCTTGAATTTATAACCTGTATCCATTACCAGGTCCATCATTTCTGCTTACACACCTCAAAAAAGTTCAGCAGTAATTCGTTCCCTTTTTCAGTATGGCTTACTTCAGGATGCCACTGTACGCCGAACAATGGTTTTGTCTTATGTCTTATGGCCTCGATCTCACATACATTGCTGCGGGCCAGGCGTGTGAAATCCTGAGGGAGGTCTGTTACCTCATCAGCATGGGATGCCCAGACTCTGGTGGTGGGTCTCAACCCTTTTAATATTTCATCTTCGTCTAATATTTCCACTTCTACTGCCGCATAGCCTCCCTTCATACCGGTGGCGATATCCCCACCAAATGCTGCAGCTATTAACTGCTGGCCAAGACAGATCCCAAGTATGGGCAGATCAAGTTCCTTCACCATCTCATCGGCCCGGCCGATGCGTTCCATGGCAGGTCCGCCGCTTAATATCAGACCGTCGGGTTCCTTGGCAAGGATGTCTTCATTACTCAAGGTATTGGCAATAATACCGGTCTCCACATCCAGGTCGCGCACTGCCCTGTGGATGAGGTGGCAGAACTGGCCGTAATTGTTAACAACTAGGATTTTAAGATCGCTCATGATTGAAACATAGTTAGCAAGAAGAATTATAAATCTATCTTCTTTTTGACTTTACAAAATATTTAGGTGTTATCAGCTCTAATAGATAGATATAAAATATTTTTGTCTGGCAATATCATCTGATGTTGCATATGGATGGGAGTATCTTCCGTTTTTTTCAGTAAATGATTTGATTTGAGCAGATTGCATAGGACAATAATTGATACATGCGTAGCAATTAAAACATTTAACATTATTTTGCCATACCGGTTTTTTATTTATCAATTTTATCTTTTTGGATAAACAAACTTTTTCACATATTCCGCATCCTGTACATTTTGAATCTGCATAATAATGAGTTTCAAGACCTATAAAATCAAGTCTATTATGAACAACATATTCCAAATTTTTTATTTCTTCTTTTGTTGGAACGTAACTATTCAGCCCATCTTTAATTTCAGTCAACTCATCAGTTCCGATATTAAA
>JACUTQ010000151.1 GCA_014859725.1 Methanosarcinales archaeon
ACCTGAATATCTGTATGGATTATTGCGGAACCTGCCCCAGTTTGCCATTTCCACCTCAACCTTACCTGTTCTGTGCAAGGGGCAATTCAGATCAGACTATAGAGAAGAATGGCTGCAAGTGTCCCGCATGTCCTGTATATATTTCAAACGGGCTGAAGGGAATGTACTTTTGCGAAACTGGAAAAGCACCTTGAACTTTAATAAATGATTAAAAATTATGTTCATAGAATTTATTGATATTTCATCGTTGATTTTCGCCTATATTGGCGCAGCAATGATACTTTACGGTGGGATCTTAGCTACAATTAAAACATTGAACCTTGAGATAAGAAGATTACCAATCCTTGGATATCATGACATTCGCAGAGATTTCACACATAAGATCGTTTTTGGTCTGGATTTTTTAATTGCCGGAGATATTTTACAGACAATTATAGCCCCTTCTCAGGAGGAAATTATTTTGCTGGGTGCAATTGTTGGCATCAGGACGATATTGGGTTATTTCCTTGGTAAGGAAGTTATCGAATTTGATTAAAACAATTCGAGGTTTTATAATTATTTTTGTAAGATCTCACTTATGGTGAGATATTATATAGTAAAAAATTGTATATAGTAAATATAAGAGGGGATAAGAGGGGTTAAACAGTAGGAGAGAGGTTCAAATGAGTCCCGACGAAATGGAACAAAAGAAAACAATGGTATTGTCCATGTGTATTTGTCCAAGCTGCCCATCCTGGGTAGAATGCGGTGAAAAAGGCGGCTTTTGTTTTCCCACAATTGGGAAAAGCAGCTGTATAACCGATGAAAAGGGCTGCATCTGCGGTGGATGTCCAGTTACTGAGAAGATGGGATTAACACACATGTATTTCTGCACCAAAGGTTCTGAAAAAGAGCAATCTGGAATGTAAATAATATAGTAATATGTGGATCTAAAAGCATATCCACATTTTTTTATTTCAGAGGGTACTATGGGAAAATTCAGATGTACTGTATGTAACTGGGTTTATGACGAGGAAGCACAAAACAAGAAATTCAGTGAAGAGCCTGAAACCTTTAATTGTCCTGTATGTGGTGCTCCAAAATCTGCTTTTGTTCCACAAAGTGCTGCAAAAGCTGATGAAACCATACAGAGCAATGTGGCTGAGAAGATCATTGAACAACTGGCCTCACTTGGAGTGGAATATATTTACGGAATACCCGGAAGTTCAAATCTGCCCATTATAGAAGCTATAAGGAAAAGTAACAAGATCAAATTCATTCTCACACGACACGAAGAAACCGCAGCGTTCATGGCATGTGCTCATGGGAAAATGACAGATAAACTGGGTGTATGTATCTCGATTGCAGGCCCTGGGTGTACTAATCTGATGACTGGCCTGGTAGATGCTGCTTTTGATAAAAGTCCGGTTCTGGTACTGGCAGGTCAGGTGCCTGAGGTCTATCTGGGGAGTGAGGCATTTCAGGAGATCGAACAACTGGAATTATTCAGTTCTTTTGCATCTTATACTGAGACCATTGCCAGATCCAACCAGGCACTTAAATTGGTGTTAATGGCTGCCAAGTATGCCTACAAGAACCCGGGCGTATCAGTATTGAGCACACCCACAGATATTCTGGCAGAAAAGCTGGATGAATCCATATATACCCGGGATAAGCGACTATTCAATAACGAAGTAGCGCCTGAGGATACAGAAATTGAAAAAGCTGCAAAGTTGATCAATGAAACGAAAAAAGTCTCAATTCTGGCAGGCTGGGGTTCAAGACATGCAGGAAAACTGTTAGTTGAACTTGCCGGGAAAATGAAATCTCCCATTGCCACCACATCAAGATCAAAAGGTGTTATAGATGAGACCCACAAGTACAGCCTGGGGGTACTGGGTTCCATAGGGTCCAAACATGCAGCATATGCGATACAGCAGTGTGAACTGCTCATTCTTATTGGGACTGGATTCAGACAGGCTAACCTGCTACCACCTGGAATAAAGATCATCCAGATAGATATGAATTCTACCCGGGTTGGAAAGACTGCAAATGTTGAGGTCGGTCTGGTCGGCGATGCCACGTTGACGCTTAAAAAACTCGTCCCACTCATACAGGAAAAGGAAGATGATGCCGAGTTTGAAGAATATCTGGCAAGGATCAAGCAAGAACATCTTGAAGAGCTGGAAATGGATGCTAACGATCTTTCAATACCTATAAATCCGGGTTTTGTTATCCAGGCACTTAAACGAAACATCAGTAATGATGCCATCATCTGTGTGGATGTGGGAGATCATACCTACTGGTTTTTCAAGAAGTTTTTATGCCAGGGACAAAGAACTTTTATGTCTGCAAACATTGCCAGCATGGGGTTCGGACTGCCTGCCGCATTGTCGGCAAAACTTGATTATCCTGATAAACAAGTTGTTTGTGTAACAGGTGATGGGGGATTCGGAATGTTAATGGCTGATTTTACGACTGCAGTGAGAGAAGATCTGGCCATCACAGTAATTGTATTCAACGACGGCAAACTGAAGAATATTAAAAAGGAACAGAATATGGAACATTATCCGGAATTCGGAGTCAGTTTCCCGAATCCCGATTTTGCCGGGTTTGCCACTTCATGCGGTGGAAAAGGATATACTGTTGAAGACCCCGGTGAACTGGATAATATACTTAAAAAAGCCCTTGTTTCAGACAAACCAAGCTTAATTGAAATAATGGTGGACACTGAAAAAATAGCACCCTCCACAAAAAGGGCGGATTAGGGGAGATTAATATGGCTAAATTCCGATGCAATGTCTGTAACGTTTTTGAGTACGATGATACCAGGGGCGACTCTGTCACCAGAATGAAACCTGGTACAAAACCTGAGGATTTTCCTGATGACTGGAAATGTCCCATCTGCAAATCAGATAAAACCCATCAAATACCCATAAAACAGGAAATAAAACAAGAAGAAGTGCAGGAGATTGTCACCTGTCCCCATTGTGGTACCAAGAGCAAGGTCACTGTATCCTCTGTTAAGCTGGAACTGGGGGGATACCTGGGAGAATGGAAACGGGAATCTGATGAACTGGAGACCCACATGGCAGATATTCACAAGATATCTGTCACTGGAGAATCCATTATCGAACCCATGAGAACCACCAGGGACGTGATCTCATACGATGATATTCTTATAAAAGGAGCACAACTGGCAAAGATCCCTTTGAATCACGATGAACCTATCAATACGAAAACAATCATCGGTCCAAAAGCAAAATATCCCCTGGTGATCGAGACTCCTATCTATATTACCCACATGTCCTTTGGTGCATTATCAAAAGAGGTTAAAATAGCTTTAGCAAAGGGAAGCGCTGCTGTTAAGACTGCCATGTGTTCAGGTGAGGGTGGGATATTACAGGAGTCCTTTGATAATGCTTACAAATATATCTTCGAATACGTACCCAACCAGTACAGCGTCAATGACGAGAATCTCAAAAAAGTTGATGCTATTGAGATAAAGATCGGCCAATCAGTTAAACCGGGCATGGGTGGACATTTACCTGCCGAAAAGGTAACAAAGGAAATTGCAGAGATCAGGGGATTTCCTGAAGGGACTGATATTGTGAGTCCTTCCCATTTCGATGATATTAAAAACAAAGATGACCTTAAAAAGAAAGTGGACTGGCTAAGGGAAAAATCTGGGGGCAAGCCCATAGGTATCAAGATCGCTGCCGGTCATATTGAAGCAGACCTGGAAATTGCAGTCTTTGCAAAACCTGATTTCATCACAATTGATGGCAGGCCAGGTGCTACTGCAGCTACTTCCAGGTATGTCAAACAAGCAACATCGGTCCCTACAGTATTTGCCCTATACAGGGCCAGGAAATTCCTGGATAGTAAAGGTATTAACGATATCTCTCTCATCATCACAGGAGGGCATCGGGTATCCTCGGATTTTGCGAAAGCATTGGCACTTGGTGCAGATGCAGTTGCTATTGGAACTGCCGCACTGATGGCCTGTGCCTGCCAGCAGTACCGGTTGTGCGATACTGGTAAATGCCCGGTCGGGGTGACTACGCAGGATCCGGAATTACGAGCCAGATTGAAAGTGGACGTCTCTGCCAGGAAACTTGAGAATTTCTTGCATGTGTCCACAGAGGAATTAAAGGATTTCTCACGGTTGACCGGGAATAATGATGTCCATGGATTGGATATCAATGACCTGTGCACTACAAATTCCGAAATTTCAAATCATACGGAAATCGAACATACATAAGGGATGACTCTTCGTGAATCATCGTGGGACCCGGGACAAATGCACAAGAAACAGTAAACATCTGCTGGCTCCTTTCAGGGAAATACTGGGAAATCGGGGGATTTCCACAAATTCTTTCTCGTTGGACTGATCCATGCTCTTGAAACCATCACTTAAATATTGCATACAAAATGCAGATCGTGCTGTATGGTAATTTCTTTGTAGCGACTGAATATTTTGTTTAGTGTTATCAATAGCGGCCTGATCTTTAATGAGATAGATATTACCCGAAGAAGTATCGATGTGTCTATCATGGTGGCAGGTGCGGGTTCTGATCCTTGGTTTTTGGCAGGTTAATAATAGGTGACTTAAAATATCAGAGCATTTGTTTTTAGATTTAACTATTAATAGAAAAGTATAAGTATCAATCCACCTTATTTTATTATGTAGATATATTATCAGGTTTAAAGAACATTTTTGGAATTGGTTAGTATGGATGATAAGAACAATAATAAAATACATGTCGGGGACCGGGTTAAAGTCCTGTGGTCATCTGATAACAGAATGTATGAAGGCAAAGTGATGGAGATTAAAGGGAATATTGTATTGCTGACGGTTAAAAATTTTTTTGTATATGTTAATGAACCGAAAAGACTCTTGAAGATGCCAGTTAAATCAGGTTTTTGACTGTTGGGGAGTTAAGATATGAATGATGGGAGCCAGGATATCAGAGAAAAAATACTTTTATCAAATAAGTTGAAGGTATTAGGATGCCAGAAAAACAATCGAGGGTTTGTATTAATAATTACCCCTTCTTCACTCTGGATCCCTGCAACATCATGGCGATCCTGTCAGCCGATGCAATCGACATCACCAGCAAATATCCCTTTCATGTCAATGTGTGGTAATATGGAGGATAACCATGAAGACCTTATCAGTACGGCTTCCCGATCAATATATACATGATATTGAAGAGGTGGCCGGGCAGGAATTGGTAGATAATGGTGCAATGGTGCGCAAACTTATAGGCAGCGGCTTGAAGGAATACCGAATAAAAAAGGCATTTGAATCGTATTTGTTTAGCCCATGCACAATTCTCGCCTGAGTAATTGCTCCAGTTCTTCAA
>JACUTQ010000152.1 GCA_014859725.1 Methanosarcinales archaeon
ATAGAATTATATTCAAACTATTTAAATATTGTCAATTAATTAGGGACACGACCACATTCCGTTCAGATATGAAAAAGATGATCTGGATATGGATAATTATTGGGCACTGCAGGAGAAATGATAATAAGCAATTCGGGCCCTCTCATTCACAATAATTAAAGTGGTTAACGAAAAAGGAAACATTGCATTGAAAACTGCCAAAGAATACTCTGTACATGTCAATAAATGGGAAAGAATATTGAAGAGGCACTATACCCTGGCGTTACCACCAACGCATATCATAGTAGGATTACCCCAAATGGATGGAGTAGCACAGAGGCAATTTATGATAACTTCTTGTCACAGCTCATCAAACCGCTCGTACAGATTTCCCGTAAGCGGCTTTCGATTGGCATTATCCCATAGCAGGAGATGATTTCATCAATTGATGTCATCATCGGTCTTCAACAGTTATTCCATCATCTTCACATACTATCAAGATGGCGGCACACCCAACTGCAGCAGAGCTGCAGGGCATGACGTGCCGTCGCTTTACAACTCAGTTTTTATTCGAAATTCGAAAATAAAGGATATTATAAGGTTTGCCACAGGCTCAAATAATAAATAGTATTCAGTTCATTTTAAACTTGAGTAATAGAAATGGGAGATTCAATGAGAAAAAAGAAATTAATAATTTTGACTGCAATCATAACATTTGTTATATTCAGCGGATGCACACAAAATAACGAAGAGAATAACAGCAATCTTCAGACATCAACTCCTGATTTAACTCCCACTGGAACAATAGCATCTGACGATGGTAAATACAGATACGGAAATGCTACTGTTGAGGATATTCAAATAATATTACTGGAATCATTCCCGGTTCAGATAAATGTAGCTGCCAAAGGCTATTTGCCTGACGGATGCACAAAAATCGACCAGACAATAAAGAATTGGGAAGGCAACACATTATTTGTAACAATTACAACGAAACGGCCCGTTGATGTTATGTGCACAATGGCGATCGTACCATTTAATGAAGTAATTTCCCTTGATGTTTACGGCCTTGAAGCTGGCGATTATGAAGTAAATGTTAATGGAGTCAGGGGCTCATTTAAATTGGAAACAGATAACAGTCTTCCTGATTAAATACTAACGAAATTCATTATTCGATTAAAGATAATTTCATGTCAATTGAGTTTTTGATCTCTCCTTGAACTCAATTGCAAATTTTAATAATGTTGGAGAGACCAGGATGGATATTGCAACCATCAGTACAACTGCTGAAAATACTTCATCTGTAATAATACCTGCCTTTTTTCCAACAGACAGCACAACAAGCTCAACACCAGCCCGTGGCATTATACCAATACCGAATATCAGACTATCTGCAAGGTCGAATCCTATTATCTTTGATCCAACAAATCCCCCTACCAGTTTACCCAAAAGCGCCAGTACAATTACCAGTAAAGAGAATATACCAGCTGTTCGAACTGTTCCGATATCTACTGAGATCCCAATAAATGCAAAGAAAATTGGAACAAATATTCCATAGGAGAGACCACTGACCTTTCTCTGCACATCCTCTATCTTTGCAAAAGGAACATTGGAAAGCAGAGCCCCCCCGATGAATGCTCCGATAACAGCATGAAGACCGAACACTTCAGCAAGGTATGCAGAGAAGAGTGCCACCATAACAACGGATGTAAAAATGGCCTCCTTTACATGCATCTTATGGATGTAGTTGAAAAGTTTTGGAAAGACCTTGTAGCCCAATAAACCCATTATAATCAGGTATGCTAACAGATTACCCATAATCGTTATAAATTGCATATTTGTAGGAAATTGATTAAAGGTCGCCATTGTGACTGCCACTGCCAAAATAAAGATCCCTATAATATCATCAAATATGGCTGAAGTAAGCATTACCGAACCCGGCCTGCTTGAAAGGTAATTATAATCCACCAGTGTTTTCACAACCACGCCGATACTGGTCGGGGTAAATGCCACACCCAAAAAAAGGCTCAACAGAAATCCAAAACTAAATGCCTGACCTAAAAAAAAGCCAAGTGAAAAAGGCAGTGCAACACCCAGTATGGTTGGAATAAATGCTACCTTTGAGGCTTCTCGTAATTGTCTGAGATTTACCTCTTTATACCCGGCTGTGAACAGTAAGAAAATAGCACCCAGATCCGCAAATGAGGACAAAATCTCATTATCAGGCCTGATAAACATAATTCCAAGAAATATTCCTGCCAGTAACTCTCCCAGGATGCTTGAAAATCCCATACGTTCAATAACTTCTCCTAAAACCTTTGCCAAAAATAGAATCAGCAGAAGCTGCAGAATAAATTCCATGGATCAACCCTTTTTGCTTTTATAAACTTCGTTTATAATATCCCGTTTGGAAACAATGCCTACCAGTCTGTCATCTTTGACCACACAAACCCGATTGACCCGATGTTTCAACATCAGATCAGCCACATCATGTAGATTTGCTTCAGAAGAAATGGTTACTGGATGGGGGATCATGATCCCTTTTGCATTATCGCTCAATGACCTTATCGCAGCTTCATGTGTGTGTTTTATCCTCGGACTTCGGTCAAACATCAATGTCTCTAAAATAATATCCTGATCAATGAGTCCTACCAGTTTCGCTTCATTGTTAAGAACAGGATATGAATTATAGTGGTATTTTTCAAATAGATCGAATAGTTTTTCTATGGAATCATCTTCATGTACTGTAACAACATCCTTTACCATTACATCTTTGACGTTTACATTTGAAAGATCATCAGTCATTTGAAATACCCATCTCTTATTTTTTCTTTGATTATACAAAATTCTACTGTAAGAATTCACACTTTTTTAAAAATACTTAAACGAATAAATCCCGATCGGCTGCAAAGAACAATATATAAAAGCCTAATCATATTCATTGTTATATGCCAGCCACCATCGAACCTTTTGTCAATGAGCCCGCCCTGATAGTTGAGGATACCATCCGAGTGCTGGTGGTTGCAGATATTCATCTGGGTATCGAATGGGACCTGCGGAACAGCGGGATCGTCATTCCCTCCCAGTCCCAAAAAGCCCTGGATAGGATGCTGGAATATATTGACATTGTAAGACCTGATAGGGTTGTGCTGCTGGGTGATGTGAAACACAACATCCCGCAGATATCATGGCAGGAGAGGGTCGAAGTCCCGGATTTTCTAGAAACCATAGCTCAACTGGCTCCAGTTGACATAATCCCGGGAAATCACGACGGCGATATTCAATACCTGATAAGACGTTTTCCAGATGAATTAGAAGTCACACTCAGGCCCGCAAAGGGGTTTGTTCTGGACGGTGTGGGTTATTTCCACGGCCATACCTGGCCAGCAGCCGAACTCGTAGCATGCGACAATATCATCATTGCACATAATCACCCTACCATCAGGTTTACCGATCCCTTAGGGGCCAGCTCTGCCGAACCTGCCTGGATAAGGACAAGAATGAATTACCAGCCATTGGCCGAACATTACAGTGCAACCGGTCTGGAGTTGAAGTGGTCAGACCCGGAGGTTATTATCATGCCAGCTTTTTGTGAAATCTGCGGGGGCGTGGCATTTAATGAGTCGGTACATGATGACCTGTTGGGACCAATTTTTTCATCAGGGACTATTGACCTTGACCACGCGCAGGTATATCTTATAGATGGGACCAGGCTTGGAAAATTAAAAGATCTAAAAAAGCTGAATGTAACACAAAAAAGGCAGCCTCGCAAAAAACGAGTTACTCCTCACGGTAGGGTATCTCGATCTCCATGAAATCGGTTGCGATTATCACATTGTCGAATTCCTTTTTAGCATCTTTCAGCAATTGTGAAGTATCCTCTGAATATCTTGAACTTATATGGGTCAGCACAAGCTGATGCACATTAGCCAGAGCTGCCAGGGATGCAGCTTCACCAGCTGTGGAATGCATGGATTCCTTGGCCCAGTCCAGCATATCATCAGCCAGTGCCCCATCGTGGATAAGCAGGTCTGCTCCATCGCTAATTGAAAATATCCCGCTGCAGGGCCTGGTATCACCTGAATAAACGATCTTTCGCCCTGGCCTGGATGGTCCCACCACATCACTACTCTTTATGATTTTCCCATTCAATTCCACATCTTCTCCCCTGTGCAAACGGTTGAACAGAGGTCCCTCGGGCACGCCCAATTGCAGGGCCCTTTCTCTGTTAAACCTGCCGGGTCTGTCCTTTTCCACCAGTGCATATCCAATGGATGTTACACTGTGTTCTATCTTGATGCCTTCTATGGAATACTCCCCCCTTTCAACCCTGTCTCCTGGATGAACTTCTATTACATTTATCTTATAATTTGATTTATAGAACCCGATAGCAATTATCAATTTGACAAATTCCTTAATCCAATGGGGTCCATAAATATTCAGAGGCTCTGTACGACCATTGAAGCTCAAGGTCTGGATAAGGCCCGGGATGCCCAGCATATGATCAGCGTGAAAATGGGTAATAAAGATGGAATTCAGATTGCCCATGCCTGTCTTGGCCCGCATCATCTGCTGCTGGGTGCCCTCACCGCAGTCGAATAGCATCAATTCACCCTCTCGATTTATCATGATCGCTGAAGGATTTCTCTCAGGTGTGGGTAAGCTGCCTGCCGTTCCCAGAAATGTCACTCGAAGCATCGAGTATTTCTATGTTATCTTTAATATTAATAATATCTATAAAGTTTAGAGCTTAGAAAGAACTGATTGCACTTTATCATTCATTTCTTTACTGCCCTTGATCCTGTGATCTATAGTGATATTGGTTAATATCCTGTTCACTCCCAGATCCAGGATAGCTTGATGAGCTGTTTTGCATGCATCCAATATTTTATCTATACTGTCTGCCTGTATGGCAGTGCCCATGGGTGTGACCTGATACTGGATATTCATTTTTTCAAGTGCTTTAACAGCAGATGAAATATAACCACTAAGTGAATCATTGTCTTCTCCCAACACTGCTATTTGGATTTCTGCAGTTATAATATTATTTGCCAAGAATTTGCCCCCTTTTATTTTATTAGTATGAGTCTGTATTTAATGGTTATAAATTTGAGGTTTGAATTTGTTAATTGTTAAGGTGAAATCATTATCATCATAACTATTATTATTTTTGAAATTATATATTCTCCAGTTGAAATGGAGGGCTACTTCGACCCAATATGTATAAAGTGCCCACCCCTCATATTCCTTAAATAATCATGCTTACTCACAAAGTATAGTGAAGTAAAGAAGAGGCCTTACGGCCTCCCCCTCCTTATCAAACCGTACA
>JACUTQ010000153.1 GCA_014859725.1 Methanosarcinales archaeon
GGATGATTCAAAACCGGCGAGGTCAAGGCCGGCGGCTAGAGGGGATGGATTGTTCATGTCTACGCTCGTGTTGAGTATATGTAGCGTTGGGTACATTCCTGTAATAAGCCGAGCATAGAGCGGGTTGAAAGTAATCAGGATATAATTTCTAATAATACTTTCACAGAGCTTTTGCCAATTGTTTAATATGGCGTTTTTCAAAGGATTCCACTATGAAAAAAGAATTGAGGCGTGATAGACATACGGTGTCATTGCTTACCGACCACATGGTTTTCAGTCCCAAGACAGAGCGTAGCGATGTCCGGGGTCGGTGACTATTGGAAACACCTAATCCGGCGGACATTAAGGATAAACATTCAAGATCTCATTTATCGCAATCTATAAATATTTTAGCAGAGTTTCTTCTCCCCCACCCGCTCCATACAGTACAACATTTACAGAAATACTTTGTCGTGATGTTCAATATCCGGAAAGAGTAGAAGTTTTTTGAACTTTCGAATAAGAGTTTCAGTAATTTCAAACTCATAAGACATGAAAAAATCGCCTATAATCCAAACTGCCTGTCGAATTCGTCTATATTTTTAAAATGAACTTTATTGTCTTCTTTTTCTATTTGATCGAGTTTCTTTACATACTCAGGATTGGGATTGCTGTGAAGGTCTTTGTCAATTTCGTTAACAGTAACCTCTATCCTGGCCATTTTTTCTTATGATTAAGTGATCAATCTTCTTTTCATCAGGTTCACTGAAAGTAGAAATAAAATCGCAGTTGTGACAATGATCCAGATGAGATTTAAGAGTAAAATCCCATTGACGGCTCCAAGCGTCAGTGAGCGGACAATAATTACTACATGGGTCAGGGGCAGTACAGCCAGGGCAAAATACTGGACTGGCACGGGCAGAAGCGAAAGTGGAAAGAAGGTGCCTGTGAACAGGAACATAGGGGTTATAAACAGGAATGCAGGATAGTTCAGGGCCATTATGTTGGGTGAGACGGCAGTAAAGCACATGGCAATAGTGGCGAACAAAAAACCTGCCAAAAAGGCGAACGGGATAATAAGTAAGGATTCTGGCAGTTCGATAAGTCCGAAAGCCCACAACACTGGCAGCATTATGGTTGCATTGATCAGACTCCTGGAAGCACCCCACAATAACTCCCCGGTTATCACTTCCTCTATGCTCAAAGGTGTTGCAATAATGGCATCAAAGGTCTTCTGGTAGTACATCCGGACATAGGAAGAGAAGGTGCATTCGAAAAAGGAGGAGTACATGATAGAAATTGCAATAAGGGCAGGAGCGATGAAACGGGCATAGGACATACCTTCGATCTCATCTATAAAAGTACCCAGCCCGAACCCGAGGGCAAACAGATACAGCAGCGGTTCAATAAAAGGCGGCAAGAAATTCACTTTGTATGTCTTCATGAACACATCCCAGTTTCGACGCCATACCGTCGTTACCCTGCTGCTAAGTTTGGGTAAACTGAAATAGGACATTTTTTTCACTCCCTGAGTTTTTTTCCTGTGAGTTTCAGGAACACATCTTCAAGTGTAGCAGAACGGGCGGTTATTTTCCCGAGCTGGCATTCTTTGAACAGGTGTGATGTAATTTCTTGAGGTTCGCTGGTATATACCTGTATGATATCCCCCATCACCTCGTATTTAGCGCCTTTTTTATCAAGACACGCACATACGTTCGGATTATTCTCTGTTTCCACAATGTCAGTTCCGATTTGTTCCATCACTATCTCATCAGGCGACCCTTCCAGCAGTATCCTGCCGTAATCCATGATCACCAGCCTGTCGCACAGCTGGGCTGCCTCCTCCAGATAATGAGTAGTAAGTACAATGGTAACCTTTTTCGACTGCATACTCCGCAGTTTATCCCAGATGAGGTGTCTTGCCTGCGGGTCAAGACCGACCGTGGGTTCATCCAGTATTATTATACGGGGACTGTTGATGAGTGCCCTGGCAAGGATCAACCGGCGCTTCATGCCTCCCGACAGTTCCTCGATCATTATATCCCTTTTTTCTTGCAGTTGCATAAAATCAAGCAGATTATCTGTCATCTGCCGGGCTTGAGGGCGGGGGATGTCAAAATAGCGCGAATACACCAGCATGTTCTCATAAACATTAAAATCCGGGTCCAGATTGTTTTCCTGCGGCACCACTCCCAGCACCTGTTTAATCTCCCTCTGGTGGGTGTTCACATCCATACCCAGCACTTCCAGTTTTCCACCAGTCTTGGGCGAGACGCACTGTATCATCCTCATGGCAGTGGTCTTGCCTGCACCATTGGGTCCCAGGAACCCGAACATTTCCCCCTCCTCTATCATAAAAGTCACACCGTCTACGGCAGTGAATCCGTCAAATTTCTTCACCAGATTCTCAGCCACGATCACAGGAGCAATAAATTACCACCATTCCAGTATTTCGATGATTGTCATATCTGTCTTTACCATCTTAACAAGTTTTTTATATGTTACTACATGAATAAATCCACATATGTTCAGCATCAGGTACTTATTATCCTTGTTCATTCTAATTCTGATCCTTCCTGCAGCCTGTGCCTTTACAATTCACGGTACCATCTATGAGTGGTCCACTTTCGAACCTCTGGACAATGCTCTTATAGAATTGAACTCCACACCCGTCCAGTTCAGGGTTGCCACGTCAGGTGTATACTCCTTCAACCTTCCACCCGGCAATTATCTTATCAAGACAAGTTATTATGACAATGATACGCTGGAATATTATTCTGAGGACATTATTTCAGTGACGGATAAGGAAGGCGATTTTGTTTTAGATATCCTGCTGTTTCCCCTGGAGGAAGAAGAAGAGGAATTTCCTGGTGAGGATATCGTCAATGTTACGTTTGATATTGGGGAAGATCAAGGTTTTGATTGGAATTATATTTTTATAATTATTTTATTATTGATAATTTTAGCAGCCGCTGGGTATTATTATTACCGCCAAAAACAACATGATGAAAAAGAGATTGAGGCTGCATCTGACATGTATCAGGAAGAACCTCAGGAAATGCCTCAGCTATCACCACCAGATATTTCTGCCCCTCTCCCTGAGGATCTGAAGGAGATAATTACGATTATTGAAAGAGCAGGTGGTAGGGTCACACAGAAGGATCTGAGGAAGGAACTAAATTGTTCTGAGGCAAAGGTGAGCCTGATGACAACTGATCTGGAAGCCAGGGGTTTTGTCCAGAAAATTAAGAAGGGACGAGGAAATATTATTTTGTTAAATCAAGAGACAAAATAATTGAATTACTTCAGATTGATAAGTAATTTACCAGACTGGCTTTTAATAACATGCCAGCAGAATCCAGCCAATGAATCAATTTTCATCCAGATACCTTTTCACATTTTCACTCATAACCTCATCGTGAAGCACGAGTTCCATGTGGGGATAGGCTATCTCTACTTTATCTTTGTATTCAGGCTTGTTGAATTCTTCCAGCACCCTCTTATATATCTCACTTCTGATGGCTGGGATACGTTTAGGAAGGCACATGACCCTTGCTTTTATGATGGTACTTGAATCTGCAAATTCCACCTGAACACTTTCAGGGGTTTTATTTCTCATTAATCTCGCTGCATGTTTCATCTCCTCGCCAGCCACCTCTTTGGCAACATTGAAGATGATCTTTTCAGCCAGGCCCAGATCACTTTCATAGGTCAGACTTACCGGAACAGAAAGCCAGACCTGGGGGATATCATAGGAATAATTGATTATGGGTTCCAGGAATACGGTACTGTTGGGAATTATTACGTTCTTCCCGGTAATTGTCTCCTCGCCGGTAACATCTTTTAAAACAGTGAAAAGCATGGTGATTTCCTCTACATCACCCAAAATATCATTGCTTTTGATATATATTCGATCTCCGATCTTATATGGGTGTTTGATCAAAATCAGGAACCATGCTGCAAAGCTCAATATTACCTGTTGGAGTGCAAAGGCCAGGCCGGCCCCGATCAATGTCAGAGAAATTCCCAGGGATGACAAACTCCCGAACAACCCGGATATAATAATGATCAGTGCAATGAACCACACAAAATAAATGTACAGCATCTTGATAACTTTTCATTCACTTCCTTTGAAATGATGCTGAATTCCACTTTTTATGATAGGGAGGGATATTCTCAGAAATATTTTGACAATAAAAAAAGTGATAATAGTAAAAACAATTTTTGGTAAAATTGGTTCAATTATGTTCCTAAAAGTTGAGATATCAATGTACATCCTCCAGTATAAAATCAGAATCACCATTGTTAGAATGAGGCTCAAATACCACAAAATCTCAGTAATTCTTTTTTTATCTTGATTTTCCGCTATTTTTTCACCCTCTTTTTCTTTTGGTACCTATGTTATACGACAATATTTTATTTGTCTATTTTCAGATTGGGAAAGCCTACGATATCAAAACTCGCAGAAGCTATTTCAATGTCTTTTTCCAGAGCAAATGCTTCAAGAAGTTTTTCATTTATTGAATGCTTGATATTTCTTCTCTTTCGCGGGTCAACCACATATCGCAGGCGCATATCTATCCAGTTATCGGTTATCTGGGTGTATATCGTATCTTCCACATCGGCCGATGTTATAAGATATTTATCTTCCAGACCAATAAGTTCATTCTTAGCTGATGTCTTAAATTGATCAGTAATCTCGCGGGTTATTTTCAGGGTGATATCCTGGGCTTTTTTCCAGTTACTATCAAAGGTGAACATAAGATGGATCTCGTCCCAGATGAAGGAAAAATCTCTTGTATAATTTTTCACTGTTGAATTTAATACAAAACTGTTGGGTAATTGGATTATTCGTCCCGAATACTGGTCGCCATCTATCCATTCCCTGATTTCCATCAGCGAGGTATAAAAGATCTTAATATCCAGGACGTCTCCGATTTCGTTACCCACCTGTATCCGGTCCCCTGCCTTAAAAGAACCTGAAATAAATATAATAACCCCCCCGGCTACGCTTTTCAATAAATCCTGTAGAGCAATGGCGATGCCTGCACTGATAATCCCGTAAGCAACGATCAAAGAGGTCGTTTCACGAAACCAAACCGTAATCAATATGCCCGCAGTTGCAATGGAGATCAGGGTCGAGATCGTCTTCCTCAGTGAATATCGTTGTTTAACGTCCTGTATCCGTCGTTTGATCAAAGTAGCAATTATGATATTTAACAGGTACGCTGTGAGAATTATTAGAAAAGATTGCAATAATTTGGATAATTCGGTTCCGAAATTGACAAAATAATCGGTAAAATAGTTCATGTATACTAATA
>JACUTQ010000154.1 GCA_014859725.1 Methanosarcinales archaeon
TGGATTTTCACCAGCTGGCGAATATGAGCTTAGCTCGGCACGCCTGCGTTCATCTGCGGTTTATATTTCTTCAAAAACATAAAACTCGATGAGAATTCTGCATGCAGTGAGTTCGGATTCGAGTAAGTATTTTTCATTGACAAACTCATTTCGCTCCCTCCAGTCTTGGAACCTCGCGGGCTGCTATCTGTTCCCGAGCCATACGAATCGCTTCATGCAGCTTTGCCTCAAGCACATGTATCGGCGGCAGCTCAGTCAGGTATTCGGCAATGTGTATCCCACTCTCTTCCAGCCGCAGAAGTTCCACATGCTCATAAGACTTTTCCGCACATAATATAAGTCCCAGCGGCATACCTTCACCCTCGCGTTTCTCGTATTTATCAAGCCAGCGCAGGTAAAGCTCCATCTGACCTTTATCTGCTGCCTGAAATATTCCCAGCTTAAGTTCAATAGCGACCAGGCAGTGCATCCCGCGATGGTAAAAAAGCAGGTCAATATAGTAGTCCTCATTATCAATACTAATCCGCTTCTGGCGAGCTATAAAACTGAAATCTGTGCCAAGTTCCAGCAAAAACCGTTCAAGTTCCACAAGGATAGCTGATTCCAGATCCCGTTCGCTGTAGGTATCAGCAAGACCCAGAAAATCAAGAAGATAAGGGTCACGGAAAACCAGATCAGGGGTCATACGATCTTCATCCCTAAGTGTTTCAAGTTCCTGTCTGGCAAGCTGTGCAGGCTTTTTAGATATAGCGGTACGTTCATACAACATCCCCTGTATTTTGGCACGCATGGTACGGGTGCTCCATCGCTCAACACGGCACATTTCGGCATAGAAATCCCGCTTGAGATTATCTTTGATGTGGATGATCTCCCGAAAATGGGTCCAGCTCAATTGTCCACTCAGTGCGTGGACAATCTTCTCATCAGGATAAACCTCAGCAAAACGAATCATGTAGAAAATATTTGAACGAGCAAAGCCTTTTCTATACTCTGCAATCAATTGTCTCGATAGTGCGGAGACAATTTCTTTACCATACTCAGCACGCTCATTCCCGAGGATTTCAGTATTAATAAAACGCAGAGATTCGTCTTTATTTTGTCTCTCCTGATTAAAACTTATAGTTTTCAAATTTAACACCCTCTGCGTTCCTCTGTGTCCTCTGCGGTTTCTACTATGAGCTTCACACCATTTCCTCAAGCATCTCAGCTATCTCCTTCTCGATCCCCTTCAATTCTCCCTCTATCTCCTCAAGCGGTCGGGGTGGAGTATATTTGTAGAAATAGCGGTTAAAATTAATCTCATAACCCGTTTTTGTCTTTGATTCATCCACCCGGGCATCAGGCACATGAGGCAATACCTCACACGCCACATAATCAGCTATATCTTCTTTAAGCGGTACGTTCTCATAATCACGCAGTTCCGAATCTGGTTCAGGATTGCCGTTCTTGTCTGTGCATAAATCTGCTGCCTCATTCCGTTCAGAAAGTGCCATCAGGATGGCTTTGAATAATGGAGCAGGATGTTCAGACCGGAATCCCTGAATGCGTTCTTCATCAACTTCGTAAACTCGTCCCGGTTCTTTACCACACCACTTAAAGAAATTGTACCCAGCGCGTCCAGAATCGACTGCTGCATCTTGTTACCTTCAGCGATCTCAGCTTCAACCTTTTCCGTATCTTTGCGCTTCTTACTGCTTGCCAGACTGACAAACGGGCTTGTCTCTTTTACCTTTTCAAGCCTCTCTTCATTAACCGCAAAATTAAGCCGCAGGGGTCGCTCCACAGTAATTCTCTGGTAGCCAAAATCAGTGTTATCAAAAATTTTCACATACTCGCCCTCAGTGAAATCACCGTAAAGTCGGGTAATCTCAGCGATATGGTCAGCTTTACCACTGCGCCCGTCCCCGATCTCGTTACGTTTATTACCAAGGCTCTTACGCATCTTCAAAAAGAATCCGGTAGCATCAATTAGCTGAATCCTGCCCCGGCGGTGTTTTTCCTTGCGGTTTGTCACAATAAACAGATATGTGCTGATACCCGTATTGTAAAAAAGCTGATCCGGAAGGGCTACAATAGCATCAAGCCAATCACTTTCAATGATCCATTTGCGGATATTGCTCTCTCCTGACCCTGCCGCTCCTGTGAAAAGCGGTGAGCCGTTAAAGACAATTGCCAATCTTGTACCGCCTTCTCCTCTATCCTTCATCTTGCTGATCATGTGCTGGAGGAACAGGAAAGAACCATCATTAATGCGAGGCAATCCCGCACCGAATCGCCCGCCGTATCCTTGTTCATCATGCTCTTTCTGAATGAAATTCTGCTGGGGCTTCCATTCCACACCAAATGGGGGATTGGCAAGCATGTAATCAAAAGTCTTATCTGAAAAATAATCATTGGTAAAGCTGTCACCGAACCTGATATTGTCCATGCTCTGACCCTTTATCATCATATCAGAACCGCAGATAGCGTATGATTGCGGGTTATAGTCCTGGGCAAATACCTCAAGCGTTGCATCAGGGTTCAACTCACGAAGGTATTCCTCAGAAACAGACAGCATTCCACCTGTCCCAGCCGCGGGATCGTAAAGCGTCTTTACAATACCCTTAGTAGTTAAGATATCGTTATCAGGAGCAAATATCAGGTTAACCATTAGCCTGATAACTTCCCTTGGTGTGAAGTGGTCGCCAGCCTCCTCATTACTGGCTTCATTGAACCGCCTGATAAGTTCCTCAAAGACATACCCCATCTCTATGTTAGACACCTTATCAGGGTGCAGGTCAATCTCGCAGAACTTTGCAACAACCTGATACAAGCGATCTGCTTTTTCGAGTTTAGCAATATGTTCTTCAAAACCAAAGTGTTCGATAATCTCACGGGCATGGTTAGAGAAACTCTTGATATACTGGGTCAGGTTTGCCGCAATGTTATCAGGGTCCCCTTTCAATTTCTCAAAAGTGAAACGGCTTGTATTGTGGAATGACTGACCAGCAACCCGGTTAAGAATTGGCTCAATGTTCGTAATCTTACCATCTTCCAGGTTTTTGTACTTTTTAAATACTTCATCTTTAGTAGGCTCAAGCACACAGTCAAGACGTCGAAGGACGGTCAACGGGAGCATGACGTCCTTATACTGGTTGGGGCGGTATGGCCCACGTAACAGGTCTGCCACTGACCAGATGAAGCTTACTTTTTCGTTAAAGTTATTCATTTTCAACACCGGTTTTTTTAGTGTTCGAACGTTTAGAAAATAGACGAAGCCATAGATTGAGTAACATTTTTCCTTTTTTCCTTTATCTATATTATTTTGTTATCAATATTTCAGGTTCTACTTTTATTTTAACTTTCTGAATTTGTATCTACATTCTCCAAATCGCTTCATAGAAAACATATCTTTAATGCATTCATTACTATTGAGTTTAAGGCTTAGAAATCAGTAATTGATCCACAACCTTGATCTTTGAATAAAATATCATGGTTTTGCAAACTTGTTTTATTTTCAGCCACTTTTTCAAGAGATGGCTCACTGACCAAAACCAAACTCACAGGTGTTTTGGGGTAAACCTTGATATCAAATTCGAAAAAATGGCTGTTTGAAGTTATTGTTTATATCAGCAGAAGCTCAAATGCCAAGCACTTTGCGCAGTTTGCTTACATCGTAGCTCGGCTCCCCAGACCTCTTTCTCCGTTCTTCAGCGTTTTCCAGGACTTTAAGGAGTTCTTTAAGCTTCGCTTTCCCTTCCTGTGTTTTTGAGGCGTCTCTGGGTGTCATTCCCCCTAAAGATGAGATGGGCATATCCACCCATTTTCGGTAATGGTCTTCCAGTAATTTCTTCCTCAGCGCTTCACGAACAGGCTCATCTAATTCATTTTGTTGGGTTTTATTCTTTGCGATCTTATTTTTTCTGCCGCCTGTATCCAGGGGTTTTTTTGATTCCGATTGAAATTCAATGGAATCTCCCAGAGTTTTAAGCACATCCTTCCCAAGTTCAAGCCTTTTTTCGGAAAGACAATCCAATATAAGCTGCTTATTATTAATTGTCAGATCTCCCATTGACCTGTATTGTGGATCGCCTATATCAGAAACAAGAGATGTTTCAAACATGATCTCTCCTGCGCTGATATTATGATCTCTTATTTCCGCGACCAGCCCAAAGTGAATTTCATCCTGGTCAGACTCAAGAATTCTAAGGGAAGGTATGTCATAAAGTGCACTCACCGCCTTATTATAATCCCTGACTTTATAGATCGCTTTTGCAAAAAGAACAGGATCTCCTTCCGGGGTTATAATCTTTGGAGGCTGTGCCGCTTTTATGTGGGCGAATTTAATGAAAGTATGGCCGTACTCTTTGAAAAATTGCTGCCATGTAGCCTCTGGCTTTTCCATCTTGAATCTAAGGAAACTTTCCCTGCCAAACCGGATCATCTCATTCTTGCCAGTTGCTGGCAAGAGACATGCTGCTCCAGAGAGGTAAAATTTGCCAAGCGTTTTAATTATTCTCATGGCACCAATGTCCCATTTAATCATTCCTCTGGAAGAACGTATATCATTCACAAATATTTCATTATTTTCAAAGAAATCTCTGATATAAATGCCTATGCCTCTTTCGATCCCTGTTACTTCATAAACCCTTAGAGCAGTATCCTGCCATCCTTCGAGTATTTCTTTTTCAAGAGGGGCAATGTATGTATTTTTTTCAAGATAGAACAAATCAATGATCCTTTTCCCAGAATCTTTCAGCCTGTAATCATGAATGAACCACTCGGTCAACATGATCATATCACCTTCATCAGGCTCTCTACCTTCCAAAAATATCTTCTTGGCTTCTTCGAAATCAGCATTAAAGAGCGGTTCTCTGGAAAACTCAAGTATCTTTTCCCTCAGACTGTGCTCTGCTTTCGTTTTAATTTCCTGTATTTGCATGCAGCATTTCTTATATTTCTTTCCACTGCCACAGGGGCATGGCTCGTTCCTGCCAGCTTTCAGATTCATTGTCTTTAAGATGGAATTTAGAATTATAAAGTTGGCGATTTTGACGCCAATGCATTGAACCATTGCTGGCTTATACTTTCTTTATGTACAGGGCTTTGCCAGACGATAATAGGTCTTTTTTTAAAAGCTTTCATCTCATCAAACACGGCACAGTCTCATAATCCAGTTATGTAGTAAAAAGTAACTATATTATCACAATAAATACATATTTATATGATGTATTAATTAATTATAGTATCTGTGATATTTATGGT
>JACUTQ010000155.1 GCA_014859725.1 Methanosarcinales archaeon
CGATAATCAGGTTGCATAAAGCTCTTGCAAAGAAATGGCCAGCTGCTCGATCCAGAACAGTAGCCTCCGGCGTTAAAGTAAGTGCACTGGTAAGTGCAATAGCAGACGGTCCGAAACGTATCGGTATTTATGCAGAAAGTACCAATGAACTTAAGACTCTGCGAATAGGACCGTGGATAAAGGACAGAATTCTTCTTATCGATCTTGGTTTTTATAAACATCAGCTTTTTGTAAGGATCAAAGAAAATGGTGGTCATTTCGTATCCCGATTGAAAGGGAATGCTGATCCTCTTATTATAGATGTATACAACACATGCCGTGGAAATAGTATAGATGTTATAGGAAAGCATCTCAGCGAAGTTCTACCAAAACTCAAGAGGCAGGTACTTGATGTCGAAGTAGAGGTCTCATTTAAAAGGCGCATCTATAACGGTAAGAAACGAAAAGATATAGAAAAGATCCGATTGGTAGCGATTTTTAATGAGGATGAAGAAAAGTATCATGTTTATCTTACTGATATATCTCCAGATGTTTTAGGACCTGAAGATATTGCGAAACTATATGGTGCGAGATGGGATATTGAATTGGTTTTTAAAGAACTGAAAAGCCGATATGCTCTGGATGTTGTTAATACCACAAACTCTCAAATTGTTGAGGTATATATCTGGATAGCGATTCTTACCCTTTTTATAAGCAGAAGAATATATTCAATTGTTCGAAAGCATAGTACAAAAGAAAAAATGGTTCGCTACACGCAATTAAGATGGAGTACGATCTTTGCTGAAAATGCTAGTGATCAACTTACTCTTATACTTCGCTTTTGTGGAATTGAAAGAACTTTTGAGACTGTTATGGGTGTTTACGAGAGTCAGGCACTTGATCCGCATGTGAACAGATATAGGTTCAGGGAGGAATGGTGGGCTTAACCGATGACGCATGAAACAGAATTACTTTCCAGAACCATCTCCACTTTTCAGGAAAACTGAACATGGACTTTTCTATATCTTCATTATATCCGTGTAAAGCTTCCTTTATCTTACTAACATCATCGGGGTCATCAACTTCGATTATGAAACTTCCCTGGTATCCACATTCTCTGCAAATGTACATCTGGCCCGTATGTATTGCTGGAAATATATGGCCGCTGCTGATGCCAGCGTATTCGGTTTTCCCACCGCAGACCGGACAAATCTGAAACCCCAGCGTGGGTTTTATTTTAGGGATGTTTATTTTCATAACTTTTGTAACTATTCAGCCCTGCAAATCATGGCTACTGATACCGAAATGATATTTGGTAGCTTTATGTAAAGAATTTATAGCTAATGTCTTCCGATATCGATTTAGAAATTCCCAAGATATCAAAGAAGTAAAGCGTGGTGGCTATTGATAGCGTTTTATAGGCTGAATAGTTACCAATATTATTTATTTAACGAACAATGGGTTTTAATAAAAACGTTGCTGGTTAAAATAGAAATATCCATTTTAACCACCTTTGTTTCATTTACATTCGTATCTATGTCATCCAACACACTTTTAATGCCTTAAGTGTGTGTTCTTTTCAGATTAATATCTCTTGGGTTTATGTTTTTGGTAGCATTCCTGGCAGTACACAGGTCTGTCACCACTGGGCACAAAAGGAACTTCAGTTTCTTCATTACAATCTGCACAAGTTGCTTTATGCATCTCTCGTGGACCGCTTGGTCTGAAACCGCCTCTTCCGCCGCCGCCTCTTCTATCGTCATTCATATTTTAATCTCCTATATTATTTCTTGAAGTCTAAGCAAGGCCACGAGTACGTGTCATTTCAATTTATTCAATTGATTCCTCACCATGATTCCCAATTAACCTAAAATAAATCCAAATAGATGAGAAATCCCACTCTATATGTAATAAAAATAAGCTAACTGTTATTATACAAGTATTTTATTTATACTTAAACTCTTGTTCATCGTCAGTATAAAATTCTAATTTCCTGCAAACGGTTGATAATCACAAGATATACTGCGCCTGCCTGGTTGATTTCGATAATCAAGGCAGAGCGTCACAGATATACTGAACTGATCTATTTATAGTTCTGGCACCGGTGAGGGAGTGGAACTGGTGGGATTATGGCAATGATATTGGATATCGTGCACAAAGACGCACGGTAATTGACCCGATGTACATTGAGGATGCTGACGTGATGGGGTTTAATCAATAAAAAATATGTTGTACCCGCTCAAATGGTTATTTTCTTTTCATAGTCCATTAAGATAACGTAGTTAAATTTCTAATGTATTTTTAAGGTATGAATTGATAGCATCAAAATTGGAAATATGAATAATTATGAGAGAATAACTCTCCCATCCCGAGTAGCTGCTTGCCAAAGAAGAATTTTAGCCAAAGATTGTACAAAACCAATTTCTAGCTACAAATTATGATTTCTATTTTTCGTTAGGTTTTTCTTCTTCGTCTGTTTTCTCAATTTGTTGATCTAACTCGGCAATGGTGTTAATACCTGGGCTTAATTCTACCAATCGTTCTTTTTGTTCGCTTGTTAACTCATCCATCTCTTCCAATGCCTGTTTTTCTTTGAGTTCTTCTGATTGATGGGTTTCCATTTCCGCTTGCATTTCTTGCTTTTTTTCAATGGCATTTTCTGCTATTTTTAAACCTACTACACTATTATTACATTTTTTACAAAGTTCTGCATAATTGAGATATCTTCTTTTTCCGCAAATTTTACATATATTAAATGATTTAACCATATTTTATCGCCTTTTATTTTTTTCGTAAATTTTGTTTATACATGATTCGTGCGAATACACAAATACCCATCGTCTGCAAGTCAACGACCCCTGATATCTCTACGCTCAAATCCAGAGCTTGGGGAGGTGCTCGGGAGCGGAGCAACAGATGCTCTGATGGGATTATGGCAATGCGCGCACAAAGATGCACAATAATTGACCCAATGTATATTGAGGATGCTTGACGTGCTGAATGTCTCAAGAAAAATAATGGGTGGCCCGGAGGGTGTGCATTTAGCGAAATAATATTTGGCCATAGATCCTGCCTTGACTGGCAACACCGGACCAACACCGGCTCCAATTTTTTCTACGGCAGCCCCTCAATCCGAGGTATTTTAGGGATGTTCGTGTTTAGTATATCTAAAAGTAACTGGATTTATCATATGCAAATCAGGCGCATATGTCCGATAATTTGATGGCCACCCACAGTTTGCAATTACCGTATGCCTTTTTTTTGATATTTTTTCCGTGAAGCCTAATAAATAATCAATCTTTCAACATCTTTTTATAAAGGTCTGTACTCATCCAGAATCCATGTTTTTGAATTTTATCCAGTACATTTTTCATATTTTCAATACGACCTTTTTGATACAGTACCTTTAGCAATCCGAGAGTCCCAATGACCTCAATTCCGTAGGCTGTGGCTGCTCTTCTTCCGGCCAGGTCGTCCAGTAAAATCAGGTCGGCATTCTGTTTAATGGCAAGTGCTATTGCTTCTGATTCTCCTGCGTCCAATGTAGATGAAAAAATGATTGATTCGTGATCTTCAACTTCCACTACTTTGATCCAATCAGCATGTTTAACTTCGTTTGAACCTTTCAAGTCATTTTTAATGACTTCTTCATATACTGCTTTAGGTATCGAAATATCGTCAAAATCAGCTAATGTATCCAGCATACCTATTGCAGAGAAAAATATCAAAGGTGATGAATTACTGACTATCTTCATCCAATAAACCAAACCTTTTTGCAGTCTTAATATCTTCTTCCAGATCTGTAACACCGTAATTTAATGGTATGTTAGAGTCTTTCAAGATGCCCAACATCTCGACCAGATTCATATCAAGCAGTTCTGCCATCTTACCAAGTGAAATTTTGCCTTCTCTATAAAGTTCCAGCAGGAAATTCTTTTTCACAAAGTATTCTACACGATCCTTTCCTATACCTTGTGAATATAATATGTCACTTGGTAGATGTATTTCAGTTGTGATCATTTTCAGGTCTGCATCCATATTCATTATAATTTGTTTGATGTTGTTATAAACATTTGCGCCTTTTAATATGATAATACTAAAAGTTGGTATTGTTTTAAGAATTGTTGTTAAAGGAAGAGAAGAACCATATATTATAATAATAATGTTTTATGATAGAAGATTGAGGAATCAAAAATGAGAATTAAAGTTGATTTAGAAAGCGATGCACTTTACTTTAGAATTAGCGAGGATGCAATTGAAGAAAGTGAGGAAATTAATGACGGTTTCAGAAGCACCAAGCGCTAATAATCCCAGGATAAACTGCACTGTAAGTCTTGTTCCCCTGATCACCGGTTTTCCTGTCATGACACCAGGGTCAAGAATGATGCGTTCAAGCAATTTTTCACCTTTCATATTTTCTCACCTTCTTAATTATGTTCTCTTCTGTAACATAAAGACTAGTGATTACCTTGTATATTTTACTGGAATTCCTCAATGTTATCGAATTCCAGGTTAAGTTTCGACAACTTCTGAGAAGATCATGCGGACTTTTTTTTATAGTTTTATCCGTACCCAACTTTCGCTCCATAATTGTTATTCTGGTTCAAGCTATTCAAAGGATGCACGAGAGTATCATTGCAGTCAACGACCCCTGATATCACTACACTCAAATCCAGAACTGGGCTCGGTAAGCGGAGCACCTGATGCTCTGGTGGGATTATGGCAATGCGCGCACAAAGACGCACGGTAATTGACCCGATGTACATTGAAGATGCTGACGGAGGATGAAGGTCTTAAGAATAATTATGGGTGGCCCGGTGGGTACACAAATAGTTAAACATTATCAGAATAAATTTGGCAATTCGGAAGTATATCTTTTGATCGGGAAACTTGATGTCCAAATAGGTTTTGTTATAGCAACAGAATTTATTTTTCATGAAATATTGAACATGAATTTGTATGAAATTTAATTTTAGCTTCAACTGGCTCGGCATTATCAACTGTAATAAGAACTTCACCTTCATCAATTTCATTTAAATTTCTACAATCAAATGGATCTGTTGGCCACCCTTCTTCAGTAGGTGCAACAATGTTCGGTAATTTCCTTGTATCTTCACTAGTAAAACCCTTTCCTTTTTCATGATAAGCACAAAAGTCAAGTCTTTCCTCATCTTTTGCATTAATTGTTATCCAATCCTAGTTTTTCATCTAAATCCCTTAATTTTTTTGGCACTTCTGTGAC
>JACUTQ010000156.1 GCA_014859725.1 Methanosarcinales archaeon
CATGGCATTAATGTAATAATCTGCTGTTTACAAGGAGTTTTGGGACAACCTGCCTGCCAGAGGATGATTTGAATCTAATGTGACAGTAGATTCTGAAAAATCTATTACCCTGGCAATTTGTTGAGAACCATTTTCCGCAGGACTGGCGAGTTTTAACATCTGCCCGATTTCAGGTTCAGGATAGGGATATTCTTCTCGATCAATTTCAACAACTAGATCTTTTCGATATGGTCCAAATCCATTTTCATACGGGACTGTAATTCTTTTTGTGTCACCTTGCTTCATATCCAATACTGCCCGATCAACACTGGATATTATTTCATTATTACCTACCTTGAATTCCATAGGTTCACGATCATAGGTTGACTCAAAGGTAGTCCCGTTTTCCAATTCCAATTTATAATGAATTTGAACTGTGTCCTGTATTTCCACTTTCATTTTTATTTCACCTTTAATCTCAAAAAGTTGATTAATTCTTTTTTTCAAAATCGATCAACTGTATATGATAAATCAGATCTTTACCTGCTAAAGGATGATTTGCATCAAAAGTAATGGTAGATTCAGAAAAATCAATTACTCGGTAAACATTTGAAGGTAACTTTTCATTGAGTGGAACGATCTTTACCATCTGCCCGATTTCAGGTTCAGAATATGGATGATGTTCTCTGCCTATTTCGACAACCAAATCTTTTTGAAAAGGGCCAAACCCCTTTTCATATGGAATTTTTACTTTTTTCAATAATCCTGGACTCATTCCTAATATTGCTTGCTCCAAACCCACAATTACTTCATTATTTCCAGTTGTGAATTTCAACGGCTCCTTATCTAGGGTTGATTCAAATATTGTTCCATCTTCGAATTCAACTTCATAATGAATCTTTACAACATCTCCCATTTCAACTTTTACCATATTTCAATTCACCTCTATCGTCTATGAATGGGCAAATATAATTCAACCTTATAAGTAATTAATTTGATAAATAATAGAAAATTGAACGAAATATCTGCAGAAAATGAAGATTTTACATAAAATCGGAATAATTTAAGTACAGAAAGATTTTTAATGTAATTCATGGTCAGTAAAAAGGATGAAAAAATTCTTAAGATTCTTCAAAATGGAGCCAGAATTCCAATATCAGAGATCGCGAATCAGGTTAATTTAAGTGAAAATGGTGTCAGATACCGACTTGAAAAATTGGAAAACGAAGGATATATTAATAATTATACAATTCTTTTAAACCCTAGTAAATTTGGAAAGAAAACACTTGCTTTTTTTAATCTGGAAATGCAGCCGAAAAAGATGAAAAGTAGTTTAAAAAATTTGATTGAGATTGATGAATTTATAAAGATATATCAGACAACTGGACAATATTCAATAAAGGCTGTTGGATTATTCGATGATGAGGGGGATTTGTCGAATTTTATTAATAATAAACTTTTACTTCATTTTCCCATACAGAATTATTCTGTGGAGATTGTGACAAAAAGGATTAAAGATACGGTATATAATATTTAGCTTACTTTCCGCACATCTCAAAACCGTTTTAATCGCATTTAATTTTAACCAATTTTACTGGTTGTTGGTCAAAATAAACTGATTAGTCCTTTACAATGATGACATATGCTCTCCAACCCCTGTATTTCTTAGGAGCGTCTATTTTTGCAGAATTACCAAAAGGTGTAATCGTTTTTTCATAAATTAATTCAACCTGTTCTTGCAAGACAAAGTCTTTATCTCCAACCTGGACTTTTCTCATATTATGGATATCCTTGGATATCCTTAAATACTTTGTGGTCATTATCCTAATAGATATCAAATTATTGATCTTAGTTTGGAAAATATTTGTCAAATTCGCTCTAGTCAGGTGAACAATATGAATAATGCAGAATCACTTGAATTAAAATCGGAAACAATAGACGCATTACCGATCATAAACCACTTCATCGATAGGTTAGGTCTTGATGAGATTATAAAATGTGCAATGCCGTATGCAGACCCAAGTAACCATATTATGCCATATACATCCATTGGCATATTTTTAAGGAATATCATAATGGGCCGTTTACCGGTTTATGGATTCAATGAATGGGTAACACTTTTTGATTCTCAGCTTTTTAATCTTAAAACTGAACAAGTTGATTCTCTCAACGATGACAGAATTGGTAGGGCTCTTGAAAAATTGTTCGACACTGACAGGGCCAGTCTCATGACTGAAATTGTTCTCAAAGCAGTCCGTGAGTTTGATCTTAAGATGGATCAATTTCACAATGATTCAACTTCAATAACATTCCATGGGGAGTATGAAGATGCAAATGGAGACAAAAAGCGCGGGAAGGAGACGCTTGAAATAATTCGTGGCTATAACAAAGACCATAGGCCTGATTTAAAACAACTGGTTTTTGATCTAACAGTTACATCTGATGGTGCGGTTCCTATACATTACAAAGGTTATGATGGAAACAGGACAGATGATACAACACATATTGAAACCTGGGATTCACTCAGAGAACTAAAAGGAAGTCCTGATTTCATATATGTAACAGATAGTAAGTTGTGTGTATCTGAAACAATGAGATATATTGATAGGGAAGATGGCTTTTTTATCACAGTTATAAAGTTCTTGGGCACACCGCCGCCCACATACACCACACCTGTTTTTGTGGACTGCTCAACCATTCTGGTGATCTCGTCAGCATCCCTGATCTGGTCAACAATCACATGATGGCCGTTGCGCCGTGCATATACCAGCCCGATGCCGATGGATGAATCAGTCAGGGCGGGTATGAATATTGGAACATCATTCTCATAAGCGCTGACAATAATTGAATCGCTGCTGCCGCCCAGTTCTTTAACCCTGGCACCCAGCAGTGATATGAATTCTCTTGATGAATACGTCTTATTCCCATCAAGTGAAGAACCGAAATTCCCGATCAGCCGGTCTGCCTCCCTGAATTCCTCTTCAACAGCGATAGGATGATAATCCTCAGTACAATTCTTGAAGGGATCGGTTTTCGGTCTGAATACAGGACAACAAGAATTAATGTCTGTAATCGTTGAAAGACGATAGATTTAAAATCGATTGTATTGTTATAATTAATAAAATGATCGACCTGCATACCCATTCAATATTCAGTGACGGAGAACTGCTGCCCAGTGAGCTTGTGCGCAGAGCAGTGGTAAAAGGCTATTCTACAATTGCCATAACTGACCATGTGGATTTTTCCAATATTGAGCATGTATTGAAAGGGATTAAAAAAACCAAATATATTGAGGATGTCTGGGACATACAGGTACTCTCAGGGGTGGAGATCACACATGTTCCTCCCCAGAAGATATCAAAATTAGTAGATCTGGCAAGAAAACTGGGTGCTGAAATTATTGTCGTTCATGGTGAGACGCTTGTTGAACCCGTAATAACAGGAACAAACAGAGCTGCTATTGAAGCACAAGCTGATATTCTGGCTCATCCTGGACTGATATCAAAGAAAGATGTGGAATTGGCAGCAGAATTAGGAGTATGTCTTGAGATCACAGCCCGTTGTGGACATAATCGAGCTAACGGTCATGTGGCGAAGATATCAACAGAAGTTGGCGCAAACCTTGTGGTAGGAACTGATTCCCATTCACCCGATGACCTGATCACAGATGAAGATGCTCTTAAAATAGCAATGGGTGCGGGGTTGAATGAAAAACATGCACAAGACGTTCTTATTTCAAAACCTTTAAATCTAATAAACAACCTCTAATATAAAATCTTACGATACCTTTATATATCGGAGATATGCTTTATATATTACTTTCATAGAGGTGCATATTTGAAAATACTTGGAACAGTACTTCATACTTCCAGCCATAGGAATTTAGTAATTAGAGGGGATGAAACAGAAAAAATATATATTAAATCAAGATCTCCCGGAATTAACTCAATAGTTTTCGACAAAAAAAAGAAGAAAATCGGGAAAATCAATGACATATTCGGGCCTGTAAAACATCCGTATTTTTCTGTTAAACTCTTTAAGAATGTTACTAATGAATATCTCAGAGGTTTCAAAAATAAAAACGTCTATGTTAATTGAACGAAAAATTATTCTAAAGTTCCGTTTTACAAATATTATCAAATATAATTTTATATTATTAGTCAGGGAATGAAAATAAATGGTTGAAATAGAAAAAGAAAGAGAGATTCAGAGATCTGAAAGAAGCAAAATCCGAGAAGGTATTAAACTCAGAAAAGAGCAGGAAAAAGTAGGTACTTTCGAGAAGCCTAAAGTAGAATGTCCGGAATGTGGAAGCCGCAGTCTGGTACACGATTATGAGCGGGCAGAACTGGTGTGTAACGAATGCGGTCTTGTAGTAGATTCCGAATTCATAGACCAGGGACCTGAATGGAGAGCCTTCGACCATGACCAGCGCATGAAAAGAAGCAGGGTAGGGGCCCCTATGACCTATACTATCCATGACAAAGGTCTGTCCACAATGATTGACTGGAGAAACAGGGACTCTTATGGGAAATCCATTTCATCCAAGAGCAGAGCACAGTTATACAGGCTGCGAAAATGGCAGCGTAGGATCAGGGTCAGTAATGCCACTGAGAGAAACCTGGCATTTGCTCTGTCTGAGCTTGACAGGATGGCCAGTGCACTTGGTCTTTCCCGGAACGTCAGGGAAACCGCGGCTGTAGTTTATCGAAAAGCAGTTGATGAAAATCTGATAAGGGGACGCAGTATCGAAGGTGTGGCCGCTTCAGCATTATATGCAGCATGCCGACAGTGTAGTGTACCCAGGACGCTGGATGAGATCGCAGAAGTATCCAGGGTAAGCAGAAAGGAGATTGGCAGGACATACCGCTTCATTTCCAGGGAACTTGGACTGAAACTTATGCCTACATCGCCCATTGACTACGTACCGCGTTTCTGTTCAGGACTTAACCTGCATGGAGAAGTACAGTCCAAAGCTGTGGAGATCCTCAGACAAGCTGCAGAGAAGGAACTTACTTCGGGTCGTGGACCTACTGGTGTCGCAGCAGCGGCCATCTATATCTCCAGTATCCTTTGCGGGGACCGCAGAACACAGCGGGAAGTGGCAGAAGTGGCTGGGGTTACTGAAGTTACTATAAGGAACAGATATAAAGAACTGGCCGAGCAGCTGGATATTGAAATAATATTATAATGGAAGTAAAGACATTATA
>JACUTQ010000157.1 GCA_014859725.1 Methanosarcinales archaeon
AAATACAAATATAACAGAGATCTCAATCTTCATATTTTCACCTTTAAAAAAAATACTGATGGGCACTATACCCACCAGCTTATTTCCAATTGTTTTTAGTTAGCCCACCACATACAATAGCTATCACCGGCTTCCGTGCCTGCATATCCATTGAGATTACCAGAATATGCATAACAGGTAACACCTATAACATTGTTAGTTGCACTGGAATAGTAATATGTGACTGCTGCCAATGCGTCTATTTCCTGAGCAGCTACTTTAGAAGCACCTCCACCGCTGTTCCCTGTGTCAACTGCAGCCGGTAGTGGTGTATCTGGTGTTATGCTGTGTATTGAGCGCTCACCCAATAATTTTGGTTTTCCGTCTTCTCTGACAATTTTCAGTTTACCATCAGCATCCAGCGTAGCCGTTACTGTCACTGCGCTTCCATTGTAACTTTCTGCAAGGGTCTGAGTGCCATCCGGATTTATTTTATAGATTGCTCCTCCACCATCCGGCATTGCACTTGCCGGGATTGCAACTGCCATCATCAATAGAAGCCCTGCAATCCCAATGATGCCGATATTCGATATTTTTCTCATCTTATTATTCCTCCTTTATTTCATACATACGGCCATTTAAAGCAGCATGCAAAACATTCTGGGATGGAACAGCCAAAATATTTGACGTGGAACAATTGTTCCATTTTTTGAAACAGTCCTGAAAACATTAGCTGACGGTGCCACATAGATAAATTGATAATAGGAGTAACATCAGGACGATAATAACCTCCATATACCCAAATTAGCTCTTTCAAGCCTTATCCCAAAAATTGGCAAGAAAACGTAAATCCTTGATCATGGTGGCGAATTAATGTCGCAGCGCATTGGAAAACCCGATCGGGATTGAAACTTCATATATTCCTTATAATTGTATTACCATCCCCTTCTTAAAAGTAAAAAAAACCAGGCTGGAATAAAAGTAATCTCCTTATTGTCAATACATCGAATTTCAAATAGATCTTTGGTAACTATTATACCTTTTTCAACATTGAATTTCCTGCAGTATTTCAACAGTGGCCTTACATCATTATTTGTAATACTTGACTGGTATTTTACTTCAATGGGCAATTTTTCTGCTGTTACTATATCCACCTCGTCCTTCTGTGGCGATCTCCAGAATGCGGACTTTTCAATATGGTTTGCAATAATCCCTTCAACCAGGTGTCCTGAAATTTCTGTTTGTATCACCTCAAAGGGATAACCGAGCAGTGCAATGACCATAGAACTGTGGGCGAAATACTGTTTCTTACTTGATCTTACCTGTTTGGCGACGCTGGCTGTGAAATTATATGAAACCTTAATCAGGAACGATTTTTCGAGAAGAGTGATATATCTGGATACCAGATTTCTATTGATTTTCAAAATACCTGAAAGATTGACTATTTCAAATAGCTGTGCATTGCTATTTGCTAGTAACCTGAAGAGTTCATAGATTATCTTTTCATCTTCTCCTGTCAGTCTGGCCACGTCTGCAATGGCTTTTTCGATCACAGATTCATTTATGTATTTATTAATAAATTCACTTTCACTGATATCAACATCAAGGAGTTCAGGAAATCCACCTTTTATGAGGTAGTCAGCAAATAATTCTTGATATCGCTCTTTTTTATCAGCAAATTTCAGGTCATATTCACGAAACATGTACTCTGTGTCAAGGCTGTGTTCCCATCCAAAATACCCCGCAAATTCACTAAAGGTTAATATTGGCATCCTAAATGTCAATATCCTCCCTGCCAGTGTTTCTTTAAAATTGTTCAATTCCAGGCTGGCTGAGCCTGAAACAAATATTTTTAAATTCTCTTCAGTATCATAAAAGGTTTTTATCAGGTCGGTCCAGTTGGGCAATTTTTGCACTTCATCTAAGAATAAGTATCTCGTATTATTTTTATCAGAGAACTCGAAGAAATAGTTGATCAATTCTTCTGCGATCTGATATTTCTGATAATCAATGTCATCGAAGGCGATGTAACATAAATTATTATGTTGTGCGTCTAAACTGTTGATGAGTTGTTTCAGCAATATTGTCTTTCCAACCCGTCTTAGTCCGATTATTGCAATTATTTGTTTATATTTGACATAATTTAATACTTCTTCAAGAAGTTCTCTTTCAAACTCAGGCAGTATTATTTTTTCATTTTTCCACCAGGGATTTTGTTTGATTAACAACAGTCTGTGCCTTTCTTCCATAATATGATATAGAGCTGTACACAAATATATATTTTATGCATCAATATTGTGCATAAAAATAAAATAATATGCATCAACTTGTTATGAGAACCTTAAATAATCATAATCACTCATCTGTATACAAATGTCCCTAATAAAAAAGCTCGAGGACATCGTCACCACATCACGCACTACTAATGACAGTGCAGAGTTATTCTGTTATTCCTCAGATGCCTCATACATAAAAGCTACACCGGACTACGTGGTCATGCCCAGCACCACAACAGAAGTGTCAGAAATCGTTAAGCTGGCCAACAATCAACACATACCTTTAGTCCCCCGTGGTGCAGGTACTGGTCTGGCAGGCGGAGCCGTGCCCTTATGCGGCGGCATAGTGCTGGATATGAGCCGAATGAACAGGCTGCTAGATATCAATATTAATGACCTCCAGGTCCTGGTGGAACCAGGACTTATCCATGCAGACCTGAACCGGGCACTGGAGCCCTACGGCTTCTTTTTCCCTCCAGACCCGGGCAGCAGCGAGATGTGTACCCTGGGAGGATTTATTGCCAACAGCGGTAGCGGGATGAGATCGGTGAAATACGGCACTGTCACAGATTACGTGCTTGATCTGGAAGTGGTGATGCCGAACGGTGAAGTGATCTGGACAGGGGGTCGGACAATGAAATCAGCATCAGGATACGATCTTACTGCTCTTATGGTGGGTTCAGAAGGAACATTGGGAATTATCACCAGGGCCAGATTGAAGGTGCACCCGCTCCCAGAGGCAAGAGCAGTTGTGTTAGCTCATTTTAACGACCTGGAAGCTGCGGGAGGGGCGGTCCCTGCCATAATGAGCCACCGCATCGTGCCTTCAGCATGCGAACTGATGGATCGCACTACCATAAAAGCGGTCAATACTTACGACCCGGATCTGAATATTCCTGAATGCGAGGCCTTGCTACTAATTGAGGTGGACGGCGCACCCTGTAGTGTGGAATCTGATTGCGCAAAGGTTGCAGACTACTGCAGCCAACTGGGTGCTTTTGATGTAAGAATAGCGTATTCACCAGAAGAGCAACAGGAGATCTGGGCAGCCCGTAGACTGGCCGGGGCTGTGGTCACCAGACTGAACCCAGGCAAAACCCGTGTATATATTGGCGAGGATGTAGCAGTCCCATTATCTGCCATACCTGATATGCTTAAAAAGATCCGCACCATATCCACACAACACAATATTCCTATAATGACTTACGGCCATGCAGGGGACGGCAACCTGCATACAGGCATGGCCATCAATACCCTTGATAAGACCCAATGGGAATTATTGAAACAGGCAGCCGATGATATACATAAAGCTGCATTAGCTCTTGAGGGTACGGTATCAGGGGAACATGGCATAGGCAGTGCCCGCAGTGTGTACATGAACCAGGAACACGGGAATGGTCTCGATGTAATGGTCTCAATAAAGAAAGCTCTTGACCCACATAACATCATGAACCCACAGAAGGTGGGACTTGAATGAAGGAACACCTGCAGGATATTGTCAAGTGTGTCAGATGCGGACGCTGCCGTACTGTATGCCCTGTCCAGAAAGTATTGGGCTGGGAATTTGCCGGTGCCAGGGGCCGGATGCAGATGGCACTGGGACTTGCCAGCGGTCTGGCTCCGACAGAAGGTATGTTAAATAGTCTTTTAAACTGCACTACCTGTCAGCAGTGTGTCACAGAGTGCCCTGCTGGGGTAGATCCCCAGAAGGTCACAAGGGCGGCCAGGCATAAATTGATCAGTCTAGGCCAGATAGCTCCTTATCAAAAGGAGATGCTCAACCGGATACAGGACACAGGTAATTCATTGGGAGATAAATCATCCAGGACATCCTGGCTCTCAAAGCCGGCAGTGTCTGAACAATGTGAATTTATCTATTTTGCCGGGTGTCTTGCGTCATACAGGGAAAAGAACACAGCTGATGCCACATATAGGATCCTGGAACCATTCGGTGTATGCTTATTACAGGATGAACGCTGCTGCGGTTCACCCCTGTTCAGGCTGGGGTTGGATGCAAAGGATTTAATTAAACACAATTCCAGCCAGGTCGAGAAGGCTGGGGCCCATACAGTAATAGTGGGCTGCGCAGGCTGCTACTCCATGTTCAAAGAGCATTATCCCGGGTTTAATGTGCTTCATATTTCTGAATTTCTGGCTGATAGACTGGAAAAGATACCATTAAAAAAACTTGACATTTCAGTCACATACCACGATCCCTGTCATCTGGGCAGAACCCACGGCATATATGATGCACCCAGGAAGATCATTGAAAACATCTGTACTTTAGTAGAGATGGAGGATTCCAGGGACAAGGCTAATTGCTGCGGAGGTGGAGGAGGTGTGAGGTTGGGAAATCCTGAACTATCTGGTTCAATAGCAGAAAATCTTGCAGATAAAATACCCGAGAACGTTGATTATGTAGTAACATCATGTCCTTTATGTTACAGGAACCTCTCAGATGTAGGAATCACAGTACTTGATCTTGCAGATCTTATCTGGATGTCTATTGGTGAGGATTAACTCCATAATTCCTCTTCAGAATCGTCTGGGATATCTTTTCGATTTATGACATCTTTAGATATCAGGTCTGTGACATCTTCATTAATGCCTTTCATGCCCTTGGCATATGTATCCACAACCGGCTCCCCAAGTATTTTCCTGCTACCTGCCGGGTAATAACCTATCATGCAGTATTCATCTTTCGATCGCCAGTCAATAGTGTACATGGGACAGGTTTCACCCAAACAAGGACTATTTTCGGTTTTGGGACACAATGGTGGAAGTGGCATGATTGATATTTATTTATTTTATTATAGATTAGACTTTTGAATATGGCTGGATACTGAGCATGATCATTAGAAAATTTTTGGGACCAGTATCAATTTGGGGCACAAAAAATCAATCAAAAATTTCCA
>JACUTQ010000158.1 GCA_014859725.1 Methanosarcinales archaeon
ATCCTGTTCTTCTCGTTGAAACTTGGCTGGTTCCCCTGTTTTGGTTATGGGACTATATCTCATCTGGTACTTCCCGCGATCACGCTTGGGACCGGTCTGGCAGCACCTCTGATGCGGCTGATGCGCGCAAGTATGCTTGAGGTTTTGCGTCAGGATTACATAAGAACGGCAAGATCAAAGGGTTTGAGCGACCATCTGGTAATGTGGAAACACGGTTTCAAAAATGCGTTGATCCCTGTGATCACACATATGGGTATGCAGATAGGTCATCTGCTGGCAGGGGCTGTAATTGTTGAAACGATATTTGCATGGCCGGGAGTTGGCAAATTCTTAGTTGATGCTATATATGCAAGAGATTATCCCGTGATCCAGGGTTTTGTTTTGATCATCGCACTCTTCTTTGTACTCTCGAATCTGGCAGTGGATATTCTGTATACGTATCTCGACCCGAGAATTCGATATGATGCGGATAAAGGAATGTAATTAAGAAATTTATGTTTGAGATGGTCATATGTTAATTTATTCAGAATTTAAAAGAAACAAACCTGCAATGTTAGGAATAGTTATCATTCTATTTTTTGCATCAATTGCTGTATTTGCCCCTTATGCCGCTCCTCATGATCCTCTTGAATTGAATCTGGAAGAACGGTTACTCTCGCCCACTGCAGAACATCCAATGGGAACCGATAACCTTGGAAGAGACGTTCTGAGCAGAGTTATATACGGAACAAGGGTTTCATTGAGCATGTCAGCAGCCGTCGTAACAATAATTATGGTTCTTGGCATTACCATAGGCACTGCTGCAGGCTATTTTGGCGGCGTCCTTGATGATGTGATAATGCGTGGGGTTGATGTACTGCTAGCATTCCCGAGTACAATTCTTGCACTTGTTATTGCCGGTCTTCTTGGTCCCTCACTGACAAATGTGATGATTGCTCTTGGTGCAATCTGGTGGGTGGGTTATTCAAGGATAGTAAGAGGCTCAGTATTATCGATAAAAGAAAAAGAGTTTGTTGAAGCTGCGAGAGCAATGGGATGCGGCGATGCCTATATCGTCAGACGCCACATACTGCCTAATGTTCTATCGCCTGTAATAGTTCTTGCAACACTGGATATGGGTCATATCATACTTTCAATTGCAGCACTGAGTTTTCTCGGGCTGGGTGCACAACCGCCGGTACCGGAGTGGGGAACAATGCTCAATGAAGGAAAACCATTCATGGAATCAGCGTCGCATCTGATGATCTTTCCCGGATTGATGATCATGATCGCAGTACTGGCTTTCAATTTCATAGGAGATGGCTTGCGGGATGCACTTGATCCAAGGATGAAGGAAGTGATGATAAAATGACATTATTAAGCATACAAAATCTAAAAGCCCATTTCCACACTGAAGACGGTGCAGTAAGAGCAGTAAATGGTGTTGACTTAGATATCGAAGAGGGGGAAAAGCTGGGTTTGATCGGAGAGACCGGATGTGGTAAGACTGTACTGGGTCTTGCGATCCTGCGCCTGCTTTCTGAGAACACTACAGTTGAAGGCAGAATCCTCTATAAGGATAAGAATCTTTTAACGATGAGTGATCACGAGATCCGGAAAATAAGAGGAAAAGAGATTGCCATGATCTTTCAAAATCCGCTGTCTTCGATGAATCCGGTTCTTACGGTGGGGACACAGGTTGCTGAACCTGTAGAATTACATCAGCATCTGAAAAAGCGAGATGTGAAGCAAAAGGTCATCGGGATGTTAAAATCAGTGAAAATATCATCACCCCATGAACGAGTGAATGAATACCCTCATGAGTTCAGCGGTGGGATGAGGCAGAGAGCGATGATAGCGATGGGACTTATCTGCATGCCGTCGCTTATCATCGCGGATGAGCCGACCACAGGGCTGGACGTCACAATACAGGCGCAGATAGTGGAATTGATGAGGGAGTTATTAATAGACTCCGGGACTTCTATGCTGCTTATCACTCACGATCTCGCTGTAGCAGCCGAGCTATGTGATTATATTGCTGTGATGTATCCGGGCGAAATTGTAGAATATGGAAGTGTCAGGGATCTGTTCAATAATCCCAAACACCCGTATACCAGGGGTTTTCTTAATTCTCTTCCTGTCAGGGGATTAAAACCGATGGCAGGTACCAGCCCGAGTTTGATAAATCTCCCCGCCGGATGCAAGTTCCATCCGAGATGTTCACTGGCGACTGAGAAATGCAAGAATAAAAGGCCTGAACTAATAAAAGTTGGAAAAAAGCATTATGTGAGGTGTTTTTTATATGATTGAAGTGAGTGGTTTAAAAAAATATTTTTCAACCGGGTTGTTTGGAAAAAAGTACATCAGAGCCGTAGATGGTGTGGACTTTGAGATTGAAAAGGGGGAGTCTCTCGGTCTGGTCGGTGAGAGCGGATGCGGAAAAACGACTGTTGGCAGGTTGATCCTGCGGCTTATTGAGCCTACTGAGGGGAAGATGATTATTGACAATATTAATTTATTTGAATTGAACAAAAAAGATATGAGAAAAATCCGGCGGAAGATGCAGATCATATTCCAGAACCCAGATGCATCTCTCAATCCGAGAATGCGGATTGGGGAATGCATCGCGGAGCCTCTGAAACTGTATAAGATCGTAAGTAAGGAAAGAATGAATGATAAAATCCTGGAACTGATAGAAACAGTAGGGCTAAATCCCGAACATGTAAATCGTTATCCTCATGAACTCAGTGGAGGGCAGAACCAGCGCGCTGTGATTGCAAGAATCCTGGCAATTAATCCTGAGTTTATCGTTGCTGATGAGCCGACTTCGGCGCTGGATGTAAATGTCCAGGCGCAAATACTTAATATATTAAGAGATGTGAAAGAAAAATTCGGCCTGACATGTCTGTTTATCTCTCATGATCTGGAGGTGATAAAGATAATGACTGACCGGGTCGCTGTGATGTATCTCGGGAAACTGGTTGAAATTGGAAAAACAGACGAGATTTTTAACGATGCGAAGCATCCATATACAAAAGCATTATTATCTGCCATACCTGTGGCTGACCCTGACGCCAAACTAAAGCGGATACTGCTGAAAGGTGATATGCCAAATCCGATGAATCCATCGATAGGATGCAGGTTTCATACCAGATGCCAGTACAGCGAGAGGATATGCAAGATAGAGGAGCCTCCCCTGATTGGAAATGGTCACAAGGTGGCATGTCATTTGCAATGATAGAAGTCAAGGACTTAGTGAAAAATTATGGAGAGCATACTGCTGTAGATGGAATCAACTTCAGGGTTCGAAAAGGTGAGATCTTTGGATTTTTAGGACCAAATGGAGCAGGCAAGACCACGACACTAAATATACTGGCAGGTCTATCGCTTCCAAGCTCTGGTGTAGCAGTAATAGCGGGACAGGATGTAACAAAACATCCAATAGGATGCAAGAAGAGGCTCGGTATAGCAACTCAGGATGCAAACTTCGATCACCACCTGAATATCAAGGATAATCTTTTTTATCAGGGCCTGTTGTACGGTCTTTCACGAAAAGAACTTAAAAAAAGAGTGGATGCTGCGCTTCGGTGGGCCAAACTTGAGAAGTACCGAAAGAAACGGTTTCATCAATTATCTGGCGGGATGCAAAGAAGGCTTGTTGTGGCAAGAGCAATGTTATCAAATCCCGAAATCATATTATTGGATGAGCCTACGACCGGACTTGATCCGCAATCAAGAAGGCAGGTATGGGAGTATATAAAGGATTTGAAAGAGAACGGTAAGACAGTTCTTCTGACAACGCACTATATGGAAGAAGCAGATATTCTTTGCGATAGAATCTCCATTATCGATCATGGCAGGATTATAGCCTGTGGAACGCCGGATGAACTTAAAAAGATACTGAATAACAATATTGTGATTGATATAAGTTTAAATGCCGAAGTTATTAGCGAACACGTCGAGAGGGATCTAAACAGTATATCTGGTGTTAATTATGTAAAAATAAGGAACCATGGAATAAGGATTGGAGTGGGCGACGATGCGGTTGTTGAGCAGGTGTTAATCAGCATAATTGCAAAAAATAAAATAAATGGAATCAATATTATCCATCCAAGTCTTGAGGATGTTTTTCTGCATTTGACGGGGCGGGAGATGCGATGAACACAAGGGCAATAAAAGCGGTGCTTGCGATCTGGGAGCGCGAAATGTACGAATATCTGAACAACCTGCATGTAAATGCCATGCGTCTTGCAGTGGAGCCGCTGTTATTTATTTTCATCTTTGGAATGGGACTTGGCAATCGAGTGGACATGGGTAATGTATGTTACGTAGAATTTCTGGCACCTGGTATACTGTTTATGGTCGTGACAAACAATAGTTATATGACCATATCAATGAGGCTGATGATTGCACGGGACTGGGATAAAACATTAGTTAATGCGCTCACTGCTCCGGTAAAACCTTTTGAGATTGTACTTGGCTACATATTCGCAGGGGTAACTCAAGCACTGGCAGCATCTGTTATATTTATTTTATTAATGAATTATTTCTTGGGAATGTCCTTTGGTTGTATACCTTGGTTAGTATTATTTATTGTAGCTACAGCGGCATTTTTCTCATCCCTTGGAGTTGCGATAGCTATGTGGCTGGATAATCCGCACCATCTGATGGTTGTAACATCTCTTGTTGTCATGCCAATGAGCTTTTTTTGCGGGATTTTTATACCGGTTGCTGATCTTCCGGAATGGATACAACCTGTTATAGGCGCGATTCCGCTCACAAAGGCGGTGGAGGGGGCACGGGCAATTGTATTAGGCACTAATCCATACCTATTGCAGAATTTAATCTATATTATAATATTTACAATCGCTGTATTTTTGGTAGGCATACATGTTTTTAAGAAAAAGGTAATCATTTAATATTTCAAACCTCACATCCCAATAGAACCCCTCACCGCATTCACAATCGAATCGGATCTCATATCCTCAAGTTTCAGATGCCTGGCTCCCAGTGCATCAGAGATCTGACGTGCAAACCCGAATCGGATAGCCCCGACCTGTCGAGTAGGGCTCAAAGCGCACCTCTTTCT
>JACUTQ010000159.1 GCA_014859725.1 Methanosarcinales archaeon
CGATAATCAGGTTGCATAAAGCTCTTGCAAAGAAATGGCCAGCTGCTCGATCCAGTATGGATAAAATAAAAGTAATTCTCAACCGGGAACCAAACACACTGGATGTGTGGTTTGATGATGCTGAAAAAGAATTCATCTGTGAGGAAACAGGTGAAGAAATAATTTTAAAAAAGGACAAAGATAACAAGGTCATCGGATTTGAAAAGTTGAACCTTCTTACCGATAAAACGGGAAATATCCCTATTGAAGTACTCACTACGTAATGTTATGGTGTGTTTGATTTAGCAGCTGTGTAATAGATTATCCAGCTCATCCATATCGTTCGAGCATCTGCAACGGCAGCATACGGTCTGATATAGCCCCGTTTTGGTATCTGCTCCAAAGAAGCCCAGTTCCTTGAAGATCAGGGTCCTGGTGGATTCGGTAGGGGTCTTGTTCAGCAGCGTGGTGCTGTGAGCATTAAAGATCAGGCAGATATTGCTCTTCTCAATGATATTGGCCAGGTTCCTGAGCTTCATGTAATCGTCATCCCCGGTTCGCATGCTGTTAAAGAACAGCTGAGCATCATCGATCACGCACACGCCGCCTTTGGGGACCTGCAGGATAGCCTCGATCACCGCACCGCTGCTTGCCGATCACCAGATGGATACCGCTAGGATCCCTGCGAAACCGCTGGAACCACTTCTTCGAGCAGCCGGAGTTTATCTGACCATCTGATCCCGTCCTCCTGTTGATGAAAATATGCCCCTTCTTATTGTTCCCCATATAGTGTCGCAGCATCTCGCTGGTATTGCAGGTCAGCTTCATCGTCCTAGGCGCACAGGTGGCGCCTGGTCCAGCGGTTGTACTTGCTCTTGGTCTTGGGGAAAGTGATCTTGCCGGTATTGCGGTTCCACAGCTCGATCCTGGCCTCCAGGACCTCCCTGGGTCGGGTGGTGGTCTCGTAGATCATTCTGAAGAAGAGCTTTTCCCGTAAGGGGATCTGGGGGGACGGCACTACAAAAAGCTTTTATCTGCCTGGTTCCAAGAATATATCATGAGTTCAGAAATTGAAAATAAGTTTCTCTTCGAATTAAAACAAGCTGCCGTACCGCTGGTGGAGCTTGGCCTGTATGATTCTCCCGGCGAATTCATAAAGGATGTGACATCAGATTTCATAAAGCATAAGATACAATTTTATAAAAAACAGCTTAAAACATTTGAGAAAAAATATAACATGTTCTTTAATGCTCTTTCAAAGAAATTAGAAACAGGAGCCTCCATTCCAGAAGAAGATGACTGGATGGAATGGGAAGCCGCTGATAACATGCTGAAAGTCTGGAAAATGGCTGCCAAAGAGACTGGTATAAGTGCATAGGACAGTCAAGATTTTAAGGGAATCCAGTATTGTAAAATCCATTCTCTCAATCGATTCCGATGCTTTTGGGGATTATTATAGATTGAAGATACAGGCACGTCTTGTAAATGGCTGGAAGCTCCACGTCAGGGCGCACATGTGACGCCTGGTCCAACGGTTGTACTTGTCCTTGGGGATGCGAATAATATTTTTTCATATTTCAGGTAAAACAGGGCATATGCCTGGTTTTTCTTGATGTTCTGGTGAGGTTGGTGGGGGTGTGAATATGGAGGTTATGCCCGTGAGTGCCGGAGCAACTAGAAATATATTTGTTATGTTATAAAATATAAAACAACCCATTTATATCTTCAATCCCCCCAGCCTCTCTTCCTGCACTGAAGTATGCGCCCGCTCCCCTGTGTCAGGTAGCCTGGCTGGGCTGGATGGACAGCGGCTGTGTAATCAATCAGATCATAAACTTAAATCAGAGAAAACAATGAAGTTAAATTATATTGAGATAATATATCAACAAATCGGTGGATATTATGAGAACATTTCTGATTTCTATTCAAAAAGAAGATAAATTCTTTATTGCAAGATGTCCTGAACTTGGAGTAACCTCTCAAGGAGAAAGCCTAGAAGAAGCACATGCGAACATCAAAGAAGCTATAGAACTTTATATTGAAAGTTTTGGAACAGAAGACCTGCCACTTGAAACATCAAGACCATTCTGGACCACGGTAGAAGTTGTACATGCCTAAATTACCAGTCCTATCTGGAAACAAACTTGTGACGGCTTTAAAAAAAGCGGGTTTTGTCGAAGTACGCCAAAGAGGAAGTCATATTTCGATGCAGAAAGTAACGCTTGAAAAAACATTTAAAACGATTGTTCCTTTGCATAAAGAGGTAGCAAAAGGGACTTTGCTAGATATTCTTCATCAAACTGGATTAAGTAAAGATGATTTACTTGAATTGCTTGAATGAAAATATGCCCCTTCTTATTGTTCCCCACATAGTGCCTGAGCATCTCACTGGTATTACCGGTCAGCTTCATGGTCTTGGGCGCACCCGGGATGTGACGCCCGGTCCAGCGGTTGTACTTGCCCTTGGTCTTCGGGAAGGTGATCTCGCCAGTATTGCGGTTCCACAGTTCAATCCAGGACTCCAGGACCTCCCTGGGTCGGGTGGTGGTCTCGTAGATCATTCTGAAGAAGAGCTTTTCCCGTAAGGGGATCTGGGGAGAGGTGCACATGGCTTTGCATTCGTCTTTGTTCATGCCCCTGTCCAGCAGTACAATTTCCTGTTTTAGCGGTACTTCTCCCCCGTCCTCTCATAGTGGTCCACCAATACCCACGGTACGCGAGAGTTTGGATAAAGAAGTTGTGCCGGGAAGTGCTGCCACCACTGTTAAAATATTATTATAAATAAATTTAAAACCCATAACAACCATTATCTGCGTTCATCTGTGTTCATCTGCGGTTATTCTTGAAATGATCCAATACACTTTCATTTCTTCACTCTCTGCAGCCTCCATTCCTGCACCTGCCACCCCTCTTTTTGTACTGATAACTGGGCCCGCTCCCTGCGATCATCGTGGTCGGGGAGGTGGAGGACCGCGGGTGGTGTGCGGGAGTGAAGATAGGATGTTATGCCGGGAAGTGCTGGAGCTACTTGAAATATATTATTCATGTTATAAAATTACACCGGTTTTTGATCGCATCTTATGGTGATAAGAAAAATATTAATATTTATGTAACAATACTCTCTTATAACAAGATTATGATTACACAAAAAATAACATTAGGGGCAAATGAACTAAAGCTGTTGTTTACAGTGGAAGAGGAAAATAGATCTATCTTTACCATAAACGATGCAAAGCGGATTCTTGGAACCTCTCCTCCTTCAGTCTGGAATGTGATTTACCGCTTAAAGAAAAAGGGAAGGATCGAAGAGATAGAAAAAGGGAAATATCTGCTCATACCTGCAAGAGCCGGCTATGAAGGATCCTGGGTTGAAGTGCCATATCTTATCGTTCCACATATAATAGATACGTATTACATTGGTTTTTGGAACGCCCTTAACTATTGGGGTTTGACAGAACAGGTCCCCCAAATGGTCTTCATTGCCACAACACAGCGGAAAAGGGATCTGGAATATGGAAACACCAGATTCGAATTCGTCACACTGGCAAAAAAGAAATTCTTTGGTTTTGTGGAGGAGAAGGCAGCAGGAGGTAGTTTTAACATCTCTTCAAGAGAAAAAACCATTGTAGACTGCATGCTCTATCCAGGATATTGCGGTGGTCTGGATGAAGTATTCAAAGGGATATGGAACGCCAGGAATGAACTTGATTTCGTAAAGCTGTTTGATTATTCAAAAAGACTTGACGTGAACGTGGTTACCAGAAGGATTTCTTATGCGCTGGAATTGCTGGGATTGGCAGAAAAAATATCCATTGAGATAGGGAAAGGATACATGTGGCTTGATCCTCTCGGCCCGAAAAACGCACTGGAATATTCAAAAAAGTATGGACTTATAATAAACCGGACAGAAGAAGAACTGATTGGCTGGATGAGGCATTGATATGGACGAAAATGATCTAAGACGACAGGCCAGGAAAACTGGATTCGATGTAGCTACACTGGAAAAGGATTATGCACTTACATGGCTTCTCAGCAGCATTTACTGGAATGAGTCAAAGCTAAGGGATCTTCTGATCTTCAAAGGGGGGACGGCCATAAGGAAGATCTACTTTCCTGAATGGCGCCTTTCAGAAGATATAGACTTTACGATCATCAAACAGGTTGATCCTCATAGTCTGAAACAGGATTTTGAAGATGTTTTAGTATCGGTTAACAGGACGAACGGTATCATTTTTTCTGTAAGTGCTTTCAATGCAGGAGAGTTCGCGAATTTGCCAATATCCAGTTCCTCGGGCCAATGGGATTTAAAAATAAGATCTCCTTAGACATTTCTCTGAAAGAAAAATTGATCGAAAAGCCCCTGCAGATAAATGTGAAACCTGAATATGAAATTCCACCATTTGAGGTACTTGTTTATTCACCAAATGAGATCCTGGTTGAAAAGCTTCGAAGTATCCTTCAAAGGGGTAAAGCAAGGGATTATTACGATGTCGGGCGGCTCTTAAGAGAAAAAGATTTTAACCAGACTATGATTGGAGAACTGCTGATCGAAAAATGCCGGATTACAGGGATCGAATTCAAACCTGAACTGTTTTTTGATTAGACTTTCAGAAGTAAATAAATTCTGGACTATTGCACTTGCCAGACTTACCAGGGACCTTCCAGACTTCGAATTGATTGTAAAAGATCTAATGTCGATGTTAGATTTCATACCCCAGGGGAATGAATAGATCATCATTCAGAAATCGCTTGCTTCAAGAAAATATCTCACCATTGGTGATCGGTTAAGCCCTCCATATATCCATTAATCTCTTCCGATTAACAT
>JACUTQ010000160.1 GCA_014859725.1 Methanosarcinales archaeon
GTTTTTTCATCACATCCGAATCTTTCAATCAGTTCAACCAGTGTCTTAGGATTAATAGTCAGTTCCCTGATGATTCTCTCCTCAAACCATATTTCCATTTGCTCGTTTGACCTCTTTGAGATGCGATCAGCTATTGGAGTTTCAAGTCCAAATGAAGTTTTTAGTTTGTCCAGCTTGTCAGCCCGACCTTGCCAGTAATAAGAGATCGTCTTCATCATCATCTCTTTGAGTGACGCTTTTAAGAAGGAAGATATCTTCTTTTGAAATTATCCAGACTTTCAACGGCCCCTTTTCCATAAGGATTTTTGCCCGGTTGATCATACCGGAAGATAACCTGAGTTTTTTACATACGTATTCATGGAAAATATCCCACCTGAAACCATCAGCGTTTTCAAGAATCCGGGTTGCTGACATCATTCTGTATTCTGGTGTCAGCTTGCTGGTCTGTTTCTGTTTGTAATCTGATATATCAAGAGCTAAGACCAGTTCCTCTACCTCTTTTTGGGTAGATAGAAGAACATCAATATCTTTTGTAGCAGCTTTTACACCATATCGTATCATAGCAGCGCCGCCTAAGAGGTAAAGGTTAACCGATATTGTCAAAGTATTACCGACCTTTTCCAGTTCATCAAATACATACTTTTCATTAAATGCTATTCGTGCCATTTTATGTCATACTCCACTGCCTTTTGTTTGATATACAAGGGTGACGGCATGAATTTTTCTTCAGGTTGTTTCCAGGTATTTATCAGGTTTACTATGCTTTTTGCAATATCAATGCCATACTGATGTGAAATTTTAATAAACCGGTTTGAATCGGTTTTTGTTTTTAACATGTATAATATTACATAGGTCAGGTTCCTTTTATTGTATGGATCTATGGTAATTGCATGGACTGCAATTTCTTCGCATGACAGTTCCCTCAATGAATAGAAATAATGGTTCTCAGTCTGCATGAGCGGGATTATTTTTGATATTTCAGTTAATCCGGTGGGTTTTATATTTTCAAGTGTGATCGTTATGTCTGAAGCAAAAAGAAATTCAAAGCCATGGGATGCGATAAACCGACCTTGCGATGATATTTTGTTTAATGTGGATACTGCGAAGTAGGAGCAATAATCCCTTAGGAATTCTCTGATATCTTTCAGGTCCTGGGATAATTCATATTCTGTATCCCGATGGAGCACAATGGCATATTTTTTGAACGCCCTGATATTGCGACGGATCGTTGCTTCTGATATCCCGCTCTCATCCAGCAAACGAGTAATGTCTGCTTTTCCGGCAGACAGAACAGCGAAAACCTGTATGTTTGACCCAGCCAGGAGTCTCGTAAGGGGCATATAGCTTCGGTTATGAAGGGTGGTTTTGAGTTTCACAGCATGCAGGTTGCTACTCAGTCTCACATGCTTGGTGATACCTGTTTTTGAGACCTCCACAAACCCTTTATGCTGCAGGGATGTTATTAGCCTCGAAATATATCCTGCAGTAACTCCTGTGCGCTTGGCAAGTTCGCTAATGGTGGGTGAATTATCGAGAATGACTATTATGCACAGTTCGAGTTCTGAAAGTTTGAAGTCCATTATAGGTCAAAATTGTATATTAGTATATAAGTAGTTTACTAATATGATTGTTATGCATTTGTGGTTTATGTTATTCTCCTCGAGGAAAAGCTCTTCTCTAGGATGATCTACGAGACCACCACCCGACCCAGGGAGGTCCTGGAGTCCAGGATCGAGCTGTGGAACCGCAACACCGGCGAGATCACCTTCCCCAAGACCAAGGGCAAGTACAACCGCTGGACCAGGCGCCACATCCCGGGTGCGCCCAAGACCATGAAGCTAACAAGCAATACCAGCGAGATGCTGCGGCACTATATGGGCAACAGGAAGAAGGGGCACATTTTCATTAACGGGAGGAACGGGAAGCTGCTGACCCTGCGGCATTTCGAGAAGATGATCAATAAGTGGGCCAGGCTGCTGAATATCCAGAAACTTCAGTCCATCAAGCCGAGCGGCAGGGAGTATCATCTGATTACATTAATGGGACTAAGGGAGGCAGGAGAGAGGCATCATGATCTTAATGGCGGTGATCCTGATGTGTCTGCGAAGGCGGCTGGGCACAGCAAGGAGACGAAGGCGATAGGAGGTAGATACAATTATTTCTTCATTGCTTCGGCCATTCTTTCGGGTAGTGAATCAAGTTTATCATTCACACTATTAAGAACATCAAGTTTATTATTCATCCCTTGAAGCAATGTTGTATGTTCGTTCAATGAACCGGTATGATTTTCAAGTTGGATATTTATCTCATTTAATATTCCAATGCCTTTATCAAACCGTCCCATATATTCCTTAACATCATCCACTGCAATCCTGCCAAATGGTGAAGGCAGGGCGATATCTTCAATAATTTCTATGGTATCTATGGTAGTGTCTGAGCGGTCTGATTTCAAATCATGGATAAATTCGGTTAGAACAGATTCCGGTCCACGGGCCATAACTTTAACCGAACCATCAACATCATTAAAAACAAATCCTGCCAATCCTCTGGCTTTTCCATGAGCTTCGACAATCTCCCGATACCCTACCATCTGGATGTGGTCTGTTATTGTTGCATATATGCTTTTTATTGCAGCTGACATCTAATCTCTTTTTTGAACTTGTTAGTATTATAAATTTATGGTCTTTGCTTGCACGTGTGTAGTCCTGAATGTTTTGACGTAACGGAAAGCGCCGGAGCCATCCAAAATATATCGGCATAACCTCGCCATTCACAAAACCACATTAGCTTTTGAACTACACCATGCTACGCGGGAGGCTGAGTAAAAGGGGGGTAGAGGGATTCTAAAAAATGGTCCATAGAATTTGAGTAATGAACCACAAAGGACGCAAAGACAATTCTGCCTGCAGGACCCAGTGAGGTCCTAGAGTCCAGGATCGAGCTGTGGAACCGCAATACCTGCGAGATCACCTTCCTTAAAACCAAGAGCAAGTAAGTGAGTTATGAGGAAGCGCAGGAGTCGTTTGGGAGGCATCATCCGGCGTTTGTGGAGGGGGGGTGAAAAATATAAATAGAAAGTAAGAAGTCTGTGATTATATATGTTGCGTCTATACGAAATTGCTAAGAAAGCTAGATCGGGGGAAGAAGGAGCACAAAACGAAAACCTTCTAACAGGAATTTTTGTATGGGTCAACGAAAGATATCCACAGTTTTTATTAAAAATATTTGAACAATCTCATTATTTTGGGCGGATAGATGAATTTAATAAGCTAGTCTCACAGTTCGAAAAAGATGATCTACAACTAGATAGTATAGATTCTTCTTTAGATGGATCGGCAGAATTCGGTCGATTAGATGCAGTTTTCAAGGGAAAGATCTTCACATTAGGGTTAGAAAATAAAGTTGTACCAATTGCGAAGCTAAAGCCAAACGATTTACATAACCAAATAGAAAGATATTGTCAAGCAATGGAGAAAACCGAGCTTTCTTCTGAATGGTTGATACTAGTAATCACTCCTGATTCCGAATCAGATGCAAAAAAAGAGCTAGGTCCTTTTAGTAAGACTTTTTCAGACAAGGTATGTTGGATTTCATGGCAAAAAGTATGGGATATATCAAAAGATATTATTGAATCGCCTAATATCAGCAAAGACAAAAAGTTGGTCTTAGGAGAACTTAAAGGAGGACTTGAATTGGCAAACTTAAAACTTATTAAACCGAAACCCAACCGATGCAACACCGATAAAAATCCGAAAAACTACCGAAACAAAAAACCATGTTCCTTAATAAATTCCTAAAAAAAGAACACATTTCAATCCACCCCCCAGCCGGCTTGATTACCGACATCACCGACCTGGACGAGTTCAAGCAAAGACTGGGCATACGATCCAGAGCAAAAACCCTTGCAGACCTCATCAAGTACCTGGACACCCTCCCCGAACAGTCCTGGAATGTGAACAAAACCTTCCGTTCCAACTCAGGCAAGATCCGGACCGTCGGCATCTATGATAGCTTTCCAACATATGAGGACGCCACAGAACTCTTCGAACAATTCGGCGGTGGTAAGTACACCATTTTGTGCATTTCACCCAGACGCATGAAAGTGGGTTACTATGAATTCGAAGGCGAGGACAGATTCCCTGAAGAGGAAGAAGCGCCTGTACGACAAAAAAGACTCAAGCTCAAGTACAAACCCAGGGACTTCAAGGAAGCCCTCCTCCTCAAGCGGCTGGAAGAAGGGGACGAGCAGCTTATCCGCCAGATCACTGATGCAGAACTCTCCAGCCAGGGCATCCTGCGAAATGATGGCGACATGCCCGTGATCCAGCAGCAGGGAGTGGACCTGAAAGAGCATTTCGATAAGATTGAGGAGCTGAAGGAAGAGATCCACAAGCGGGATATGCAAATCATAGAAGAGCGGTTCAGCAAGGGCGGTGCCAGCGGCGGCTGGGAGTCATTCTCCCGCATGCTTGAGAGCAGTGCCGGGAAAGAGCCGGGTAAGGAAGCACTAATGTCATGGCAATTTAATTTTTTAGACATGATAGTTATGCAAATATTAAGTCTCTAAATTGAATGCTTGTCGAGGATATTTGCATTTTTTTATTGAGCAAACCATAAAAAATAAAACCACAGAGTGCACAGAGAGCACAGAGAACGATGCAATTGAATAAAATATCTGAAAAGATTATTGGGGCGGCGATTCAGGTACACAGCACTCTTGGACCGGGATTGCTGGAGGGCGCATATGAGGCTTGTTTAAAGTATGAATTGGAAAAACAGG
>JACUTQ010000161.1 GCA_014859725.1 Methanosarcinales archaeon
AGGCTACAAGATACTTTTTTATTGATCTTGCAAGAATAGTGTATATACGAACGCATATTCATCCCGATTTCGACCTGGAATGAGATAATGGGAGAAGATGATTATGGCAGTTTCTTTGCAATGGCATCCAGTATGGATACAATACAAGCGACTTCTGATGACCTGGATCAGAAACTTGGCCGCCATTTCGGAGTCCCATCAAGGGATATGGATGATGATGATTCCAAACCCTATTCAATCTTCAACCAGGCTGACATCCTTGAGATGACTGACCAAATGGCTGGAGCTTTGACTGCATTACTCACATCTGTTGCACTGATAGCATTGATCGTGGGCTCAATCGGTATCATGAATATCATGCTGGTATCAGTAACTGAGCGCACACATGAGATTGGGATTCTGAAGTCGCTGGGTTTCACCAATTCTAATGTCCTGTTGCTGTTCATTGTTGAGTCAGTGGTCTTGAGTGTAATAGGCGGGCTGCTGGGTATTGGATTTGGAGTACTTGGTGCATATGGTGCACAGAGTTTAATGGAGCTGCCATCTGTATTTCCTATTGAATTGATCTTTGTGGGCTTTGCCGTTTCTGTCATTGTAGGTCTGATCGCAGGTATATATCCTGCAAACAAAGCAGCAAGGATGAACACTGTGGATGCTTTGCGGCATGAGTAAGTCAGAAAAAAAGCAGGAGTGAATCTAATGATAAACTTTATACAGTCTCTGCGTATCGCAATGGGAAGCATAAAAAGTGCCAAAATGAGGTCCATCCTAACTACTCTGGGTATTGTAATCGGTGTGGCCGCAGTAATCGCAAATGTATCACTGGGAGCCAGTTTCAACCAGTATTTTGCAGACTTATCTTTGAATGCAGGCACTAATTATATCGTAGTAGTTGGAAAGGAACCAAACCTTTTCCATGACAATGAAATGAAACTGATCGATAATACTCCTGGTATAGTGAGCATTACACCTTTTAAGGAAAAATCTGCCGAAGTTACCTACTATTCCACGTCCAAACATATTGGTGTTCGTGGAGTTACTGAAGATATGGAAGAAATAGCAAATATTGAACTGGAAGATGGAGCTTTCCTGGATGATAAGGACAAGTATGTAACTGTCATCGGCCATGAAATAGCGTATGATAAATTTGACAGGAAGATTTTCACCCAAAATTCTATTGATATTACATTTCGTACAAAAGAGGGCAATATTATTACAAAGAAGTTTATGGTCAAGGGGATAATTGAAAAATCAAAAGAATCGTTTTTTCCATCCGGGATTGGAGATGATGTAATCTTAATTCCAGTGACAACATTAAATGAGATACTGGGAGAGAATGATTATGGAGCTTTCCTTGCCATGTCATCCAGCCTGGATACTATAAAGGAAACAGATGAGGAAGTTGATAAAAGGTTGGCCCGTCATTTTGGTGTCCCTACACGTGATATGGAAAATGAGGATGCAAAGCCATATTTCATGAATAACCAGGCAGAGGATCTGGAGAGCTTGGGCCAATTATCTGATGCACTGGCAGCACTGCTCACTGCTGTTTCTTTGATCGCATTAATCGCAGGCTCAATAGGTATCATGAACATCATGCTGGTAACAGTAACCGAACGTACCCGCGAGATAGGTATTTTAAAGTCACTGGGTTTCACCAATTGGAATGTCCTGTTCCTATTCATTGTGGAATCTATAGTCTTGAGTGTGTTCGGCGGACTGCTGGGTATCGGATTGGGTGTACTGGGTGCATATGGTGCACAGAGTTTAATGGCACTGCCATCCGTATTCCCGGTCGAACTTATCATAATAGGATTTGCCATTTCTGTCATCGTAGGACTGATCGCTGGCGTATATCCTGCTAACAAAGCTGCAAAGATGAACACTGTTGATGCATTGAGGCATTAGTGAGAACATCAGGATATGGCACAATTGATATTGAAATTGGGACTCGCCCTCTTTATGGGGGGCGTAGTGGCCTACGTCGCAGGATATCTCTCCCAGGAGCAGATAACGCCAATCGCAGCTATGGCCCTTCTTTTCGTAGGTGCCGGTTCAAGTAAAAAAAATAAAAATAAGAAAATTTTGAGATAATCTGATCGAAATCAGCAGATCATAAGGGGTGAGATATATGAAAAATCAGTACAATGTATTGGGATGTTTGAGCTTGATGTGTGGGATATTAAGCATCCTGCCGGCATTAATGTTCATATTTGGTTTCAGTATTGGTGCTCTTGGGTCTGTTTATTTTGCCATTCCAATGGGAATTGTCGGAATTGTATTATCAAGATTCCAGTCAAGATATGCAGATAATCAAATTTCCGAGGCCGGACTTATCACCAGTATTATGGGAATCTGCCTGAACGTGATAATTTTTGTAATGTTTGTGAACTTATTCCATTAAGGCAATATCAGAACTATGGGGTCAAATTCAGTTTCCAGCAATATCATACAGTCTTTATTGTAAACCCGTCGAACATCTTTCGTAAAATAACGTCCTGAATTGAGCCAAAACCAGGAGTTGCAATTGTGCTTCCAGTGAGGTCATCGATGGATCGTATTTCAGAATCCGCGCTTACCACAAGGGAAGTGCCTCCCGAATTCAAACCACTGATAACAAAGACCTTTCCATTATCATTCACCCTGTACATTAATAGCGGGGTCATTCCAAAGGTTGCCACATCCACTTCATGTTGACTTAACGCATTAGTTATTGTCACCCCGTTCCTGAATTTCAGGAAATGGATATTTCTGTCAGGGATCAGGCCTATCTGTTCAAAATAACCTTCTTTTATTGCCACATATACAGCCAGATTATGAAGATCGCCTTCTATAACCCCTAATCTGAGGTTTCCGTCAACAACGTCCGGGACCCAGTCCGGATCCTCGTCCAATTTTGTTTTGATCTCAATGTAATATTCTGCGATGATCAGGTCTGCCAGAAGCTCGTCCACATTTTGATAACCCACGGAAGTGGGACTATTTTTCAAACTCCCGGTCTTACTCAGTATCTCAAATTCCTGTTTTGTCTCATTCAGGTCAGGTAATTCCAAATATTGAGTATTGTTGATGGCGATCGACACAGCTGTTTTGTTAATCCCGGTAAATTCAGAGCCGTAATTTTCAATCCAGTCCCTGTTTGCCGGATCATTGATGAACCTGGTACTTTTTATTTGCACCCATAATAGGCCATTAATCATATCCTCATCAATATTTTCAGACACTGCCAACACGCAGCAGGGATGATCTTCCCAGATGTCCATAGAATGTACCAGATATTTACCATACCCTTCTGATACGGCTTTTGCCGGAAAAGGTTCCCATGAAATAAATCCTGCAATGGATCCATCCTTTAGACTTATCTCCATCTCTTCAGGTGTCATGGAAACAACATATATGGATCTTTCAATATTGGGTTTTTGGAATAATGTGATAGCTGCTAATGAAAGTATGAATATTATAATAATTACAATAATAATATTAATATCTATTTTCATTATTTTACCCTATTTACGTAGTTTGAAAAAGAAGGTACTTCCATGTCCGGGTTCGCTCTTCACCTGGATTGTACTGCCGTGTGCTTTGATAATTTCACTGGATATTGAAAGTCCAAGCCCGCTGCCGCCTATTTTTCTTGTAGACGGAGTATCAACCTGATAGAATTTGTCAAATAACTTGTCTAATTGTGCCTTCTCGATCCCTATACCTGTATCTTTGATCGCAACCTCTATACAGTTCTGATCTTCCTTTGCTGATAATAGGATACTGCCACCTTCAGGTGTGAATTTCATTGCGTTACTTAAGAGGTTATTCATCACGATAATAAGCTTTTCCTTATCGGCAATAATGGGAGATAGTTTCTCGGGAATGTCCTGTGAAAGTATTACATTGTGTTTTAGGGCCAGAGGCCTGATATTTTCAATTGCCACTGCTGCTATTTGATTCAGATCCACCTGTTCAAACCGGAATTCCATCTTGCCTGCTTCGATCTTGGTAAGGTCCAGGATATCGTTTATCAGCCGCGTCTGTCGGTCCACATTGCTAATAATATTATCAAGCATTTCTTTTTGCACAACCGGGTCTGCATTATCAACAGATTCCAAGAACTCTGACGAAGTCCGTATTGCCGATAATGGGGTTCTCAGTTCATGGGATACCAGGGAGATGAAATCTGATTTCAGGCTGTCCAGCTTTTGCAGTTCTTCGTTGGCGATAACAAGTTCCTTATTTTTTGTTTCCAGGTCCTTATTTGCTATTTCGATCTTTAATTCAAGTTTTTTCCTGATGTCCAGTAGTTCCCGGGCGGTCTCATTGAATATTTCTGTCAGCCGGCCGATCTCATTTTGTGAACTTACAGGTATGGGTTCGAATTTTCCTTCCACAAGGCTTACAGCCCCATTTTCCAGGGATTTTATGGGATCAGTAATTCTTCTTGAGATAATAATAGCAAAAAGGGTAACTCCCAGGACCGCGAACAGGGATATGATCATAGTCAGCCGGGACAGTGCCATAACTTCAAAATACGCTTCATACTTGTTCTTTTCCACTATGAGCCCCCACCTGTACAGAGGCAGCCAGTAATATGAGCCCAGTACCTGTTCACCATTATATACTCAGCACCTGTACAAATTACTATTTTTATAGGAATATTATCTAATAAATCATATAAAATATTATTTTT
>JACUTQ010000162.1 GCA_014859725.1 Methanosarcinales archaeon
AGTAATATATGTTATATTCTCATTTAAACTTTTTCATCCAGAATCAATTTTGACCGGGTGGCTGAGTTAGGTCTAAGGCGTCAGACTTAAGATCTGTTGTTTCTAGCGGAACCCCTGGGTTCAAATCCCAGCCCGGTCGCTTATACCTACAATATAATTATTTGTTTTTAATAATATTAAAGTTATGCTTCCATTTTTACAAAAGTCATGCACTCATTTAGATGCCTCGGATTTGAGCAAAGCGAAATCCGAGGTCGTTGACGAATTCATGATCGAATGGGTTACAGGAATTTAATGAAAAAAATTTCGAATAATGAATAGGCGCATATTTAAAGGGCAATTCAATCAATGCAATAACTAGAAAAAAATTGGGTATAATATCTGAAATACCTGAATTAAAAGAGAGTATATTTACAGTTGCAGAAGAATCCTTGAAAATTGCACGGGCCGAGGGCATTGAATTAGATGAAGAGTATCTTAGAAAATCAATGCTTAGTGCACTCGAAAAGGGATATGAACATAAAACATCGATGTTACTTGATCTTATTAATAACAGGAAGACTGAAATTGATTTTTTAAATGGAAAAATCATAGAACTTGGAAAAAAACATAATATACAAACTCCATTAAACCTACTAATATATGGTGTGATTAAAGCACTAGAAAGTGGATAATTTAAAATTATTTGAAGTATAAATAAACTTCGCTGAAATTCTATTATGTGAAATGTCTCAAATAATCAAACCGTAATGTTACCTTCTGAAGTGATTGAAAAAATATAGGCATACATAGATGAGAATGATTTATCAACAGCACCACCTAAAACTCCACTGGAAAAGTTCATCTCATGGTGGGAAAATACGGATGAATCATGCTTGACAAAAATTCCCATCTAAAGGCATGGGATGAAGAACATAAACGAGGGATATGGAAGGGGCCATACTCATTGGCTTTTTTTCAAAAATATGCTCCGTCCTCAGGTTGTGTTCTTGATGCAGGCTGTGGTATTGGGAGATATACCATACCCCTTGCTCTGAAGAATTACAGCATGTTTGGAATTGACATATCACTGCCTGCAATAAAGAAACTTGATGATGAGATACATCGCCGCAACCTTAATGTGGGTCTGGGAGTTGCTGATGTGCGCTATCTTCCATATAATAATAATGTATTTGATATTGTGGTTTGTTTTGGTGTTTTGCAGCATTTGCTTGAATATGAAAGACAAAAGGCACTTATTGAATTCAATCGTGTCCTCGCTCAAAACGGCACCCTGATAATGGAGGTGCTGGGTAAGGAAGATATGCGCGCTGGGGGCAAAATGGTCGAGCCTTCCACATATCAAAGAAATACTGGTTCAATATACCATTATTTTGATGTGCAGGAATTGACTGATATTTTTTCAGATTTTAAAATAATTGAGATAAAAGAAGAGAAGGTCATAAAGAACCTGGGGGGAAAGGAATGTATGAGACATATGATTTCGGCAGCTGCCAAGTCGGTAGAAAAAGATAAATAATTATGTAATATATTAGTTATAACTGTGATGGAAAAAAAATCAGACCGATCTATAAGCAATAAAATTTCATTAATTACTATTGGGCTTTTGGTTTCTATTATTGTTCTCACATCAAATACAGCCAGCGCCGAAACACCCAGATACATTCATGTAAACTCTATCACAATGGAACTAGATGGACAGGATGCTACATTTACTGCTAATTATGAACTGGATCTTTTCGCCAGGATATATGTTCTGTTCTTAGGAAGTGGAAATATTGAACCAGCTATTAATGAAATATTCTATGATTTTGATGACTTCAAAATTGTGAACGTCAGAGATAATTATGCTGTAGTAATTGCTAATAACGTTTCATATAAAGACCCTGACCTAAAAGGGGATTTCTATTTCCATGATTCTCATGATCTGGGTGTCAGGGTAGAAACATTTAAACTGGTTTTTCCTACTGGCGTTACAAGAACTTTTAGCGATGTTTCAAGTACAACGAATACGTTTTTTGAAGATAAATAATATCACTTTTTCTTTCTTTTTGCTTTAAAGACCGATGGGAGATGGACAATATATGATCCGTCCTCTTTTATAGCTAAAATTATCTCTTTGCGTTCCAGAAGCGCGTCAAGATTAAGTTCATAGGAACCAGGACCTAATATTCTAACAGATTCAATGCGGTCGCTTTGTGGTTCCTGGTCATGTTCTGTTATCTTTTTTACTTCAATATTTTGATCAATAAGGAATTCATCGATCTCTTTAACGAATTTCTTTGCAGGATGTTGTTCATCATGCTCACTCAAATTTTCGATTTCCGGTTCTGATTCATCTCGCACATAAAGGAATTTATTCCATCCACAATTTGGACATCCGTTAAGTATGGCTACGGCACCGTCTTTGAAGATGTTCTCACACCTTGTACATTTGTGTGGCATAATTTCTCTCTACATTGAAATAAGATCACTGTTGGGATGATACCAGTGTGCTGATAAAATCCCGGTCCTTTTTCAGGGTCTTTAACTGGTTAGCAGGGCCTATGACAGTCAATCTTGTCTTGATCATGGGCTTTTTGAACAGTTTTTCTAACAAATTCGGATTTTGGTTGCTGGGATAACTCTCTATCTCAATCCCTGAAAACTCCTCAGGCGTAATCTCGGTCATGGTCATTTCAATAAGTTTTGCTTCCTCAGAAGGGGTCAATCCTTTTTCAAGAACAATTATCTTGCCTTCCTTTACCTCGTCCAGTATTAATCGTATCTTTTCCATAGCCGTCATTTCTGACAATTTTTCCTCTGATATCAAATCCATCTGTACACCGATCATAACATCACCCGAAATGGTCTGCAATTTCTTCGTAAAGCGAGTCAATATTCTGTCCTTCCAGTGCCGATATGGGCACTAATGGATGTTGGGGGAAAGCGCTCTTAATCCTTGCAGGAGAGGATTCAGGCAGGTCTATTTTATTGGCAGCGATAAGAAGCGGGAGACTTCTGGCTTCCATATTGCCTATCACGGTCACATTCACCTGGGTGAAAGGGTCTTCTGTTGCATCCATTACCAGGATCACCCCATCAAGATCATCCAGCCATTTAACAGCTTCTATGATGCCTTCTGTGGCCTCTTTGGCTCTGCGTTTTGCTTCTTCCTCTTCCAACCCATGGGCCATAAAATCATGGAAATCGATCTTGGTAGCCAGTCCAGGCGTGTCCACTATATCAAGAGTGACCCTGGAGCCATTGGATTCTATGGTTACTCCTTCCCGGCGGCGAGCGCGCCTGGTCTCATGAGGTACAGCAGAAACCGCCCCCATTGCATCCCCGGTCCAGTCCCTAATAATTCTATTCGCTAATGTTGTCTTACCGGCATTGGGTGGTCCATAAATCCCGATCCTTGATACCTTCTTCTTGAATATTTTTTTAAATACAGAGGAGAAGTTCCTTTTTACTTTTTTAATAAATCCCATTCATATTCCTCCATTTTTTCCCTCATATGGTTTAATAATTTTTTCTTACACTGATTTTGATATAGTTGAATTTATCGCTATTTCTGCAATGTTCGCACCATAGTCACCTATACGGTCTATACTGTCAGATATTATCCTCAAGTGCAATGCATCCCTGGTGCCCAATGTCGAAAGTTCGTGGTCAATGGCACGAAGGGAATGATTAACTCCATCTTTCATATTGATCGCATTGTTGGCAAGGTCAATATTAGATGAAAATAAGGACTCGACAGCATTTTCAACTAATTTATTTACACGTTGCCCGACAGTATCGAACATTTGGGTAATATTTGACGGCGGCGACATTTCCAGCTCGGTAATAATTAGAGCGATCTTGCGGGTATGGTCTGCTATCCTTTCAATAGGAAGGGAGGCCAGGCTAAGATCAAGGCTCATATCGAGAGTCATATCTTTTTGTGAATCTTTGACCATACCGCTGCGTACTATTATACGCAATTGCTTTTCAATCAAAAGATACAACCTGTCTACTTCATCATCCCTTTGTGCCACGTCCATTGCAAGATCAATATCATTTGAAATCAATGCTTGCAGTGCATCATTTTGCATGGAATTTGCAATTAAGAACATCCGCCTTACAGATTGAAATAGAGATAGTTCTGCAGGATTTAATAAGTCCTGCAAGATCATGCGATCAGCAGTCTCTTCAATGATCTCGGGCCCGATCAGTTTATGTGTGATCTCTCTAATAGTCTGTTTTTGTTCAGCTGTGATCCGATTCGATCTGATCTCAATAATATTGAAACCTGCAATATAGGAAGCAATGATCTCCCGTATCAGTACTTCACCCGATTTACCTGTGACATCTAATTTGTTCTGTGCAGGAGATGGAGAAGAGGTATTGGGAGTAATCAGTAGAGTGCCATCCGGTCTTATTGTTATGCCGACATTCATACCATTGGTCACACCGACACGGTCCGCCCATTTTTTTGGCAGGGAGACAATGAATGTTGACCCTCCGGTACGTTGTATTTTACGAATCTCCATATTCATATCCTGTTCTATAGTAACTATATAGAAATATTCATAAATATATATCTTTTGTTTTGTTTTGGATATAATAAATGACATCTTCTTTTTCAAATGAAAAAACTATTATATACATAAT
>JACUTQ010000163.1 GCA_014859725.1 Methanosarcinales archaeon
GAGAAATGAAGGTATGGTAAATGTGGGAATGAGCTATGATACCTCCGAATTTGCCGTTGAAAGTATCAGGCAATGGTGGCTTATGTTTGGAAGAAATAATTATCCAAATGCAAAAGGGTTGATGATATGTGCAGATGGTGGCGGGAGTAATGGAAGTCGCAATAAAGGCTGGAAATTTCATCTGCAGGAATTGGTGAACCAAATTAAAATACCTATAACTGTATGTCATTACCCCCCAGGCACAAGCAAATGGAACAAGATAGAACATTGCATGTTCTCATTTATTACAATGAATTGGAAGGGAAAGCCGCTTGTTAGTTTTGAAACAATTGTAAAACTTATCAGTGGTACAAAGACAAATAAAGGTCTTACTGTAGCGTCGCGATTGGATGAAAAGGAATATAATAAGGGAGTCAAAATATTAGGTGAAGATATGGCAAAATTGCAGATACAATACCATTCTTTACACCCTAAATGGAATTATTCTATTTCTCCAAAAGGGGACCCGGATTGATTTGGATATGTTATTTTTCGGCAGACCTGGCCCTGTCGATGTATTCAGGGTTCGCTCGTAACCTGCGGACCGGCTTCGGGAAGATGATCTGCAAGGGTTTTTGTTTTCTTCGACGCTTGCGGCCGGTTGATGTTTGTTCAGGAATTGAAGGTATGATGTTTACTTTAGTTAAATCGGAGATAAAATGCATAAAGGACCCTAAGTTTGCAGCAACCAGAACGAACTCATAAATTGCTTATCATTTTTAGTTATCCTCTGCATTTAAAATTCCATTAAGAAATATATCGATGAATCCGTCAAACTCCTCTTCGGGGTTGCTTAAGATATCCTCGCTGATTACCCCTCTTAGCTGACTCATGTGACAGATATAACTTAGAAAAGTCAACGATGCTGTTCTGGGGTTGATGTTGCGTATTTTTCCATTTTTTAGCTGGGTTTCAAAATATTCACTGATGCGTACTACTATTATTTTAATAACAGATTCAAGAATCACGGCAACTTCAGGATCCCTGCGCCCTTCAGCAATCAATATGACCATAATGTTTACCCGTTCTCTCATTACTTCCAGCAGACTTCTGCCAAGGGTGTGAAGACTTGTTTTAATGTCCTCTTCTTTTTCAATTTGTAATACCGAATCGAGGGTTTTAAGAATTACTTCCCGATTTCTGGTAATGACTGCTCGAAGTATATTCTCTTTTGACTGGAATTTACGGAATAGTGTCACTTCATTGACACCAGCCGCTTCTGCTATTTTTCGAGTTGTTGCCCCATCATATCCCTTTCTTGCGAACACTTTTATCGCAGCATCCATAATTTTTTGCTCAGTTTTATCCATGAATACATGCAATTAGTCTGGGATTTAAGAATAATGTTTTGGTAAGTAAATCAAAACCTAAGCGAAAACTATAAATTAAGAAGGCAAATACTTACATACAAGGTCAAATCATTTCTTTGACTGTAAATGGGTGGTAAATTGTATGTTAAGAAATGAAAAGTTATTAAGATGGAGGTTAAATTATGCCTCCGCATTGTGATACTATGGACGGACCTGTAGTAAATGCATCAAGAATGGCGCTGGAGGCAGGGAATGTCAATCTTATACTTCCCTGGGTACCTGAAATGGGAGAAAATGAATTGAAAAAAGTGTTTGAAAAAACACTTCACGTGAGAAAGCTGAATAAAGAAGCTAAAGAACTTGCAGACCTCTGGTTTTTTGAAACCGCCGTACGATTGCACAGGGCAGGAGAAGGAGAACCTTATATCGGATTGAAACCTGCCGGACTTGATGCGGGGCCTGTGGTTCCAAGAGCAGAAAAAGCCATTGAGCATGAAGATGCAGGCGAAACAATCGAATTCCTATCGCACACTGTTGAAGAAGAAGTGAAGAAAAGGTTCAGGCATGCCATGTCATTGAAGAAGTACGATGAAAATGATGTGGATGCTGCAAGAGAATATATCGGGGCGATGCTTGAGTTTATGCTGTATTCGCATAAATTGTACACATTCATGACAAGTGCGGGTGGGCATGCTGCAGAGGAGGGCGGGCATAAACATTAAACAGCACTCCCTAAACCTGGGGTGAAATTATGGCTAATAAGGCGCCAGACAGATTATTTCAAATACTGAAGCCATCACTCATTGTTACAATTCTTGTGCTTGCCCTGAGCCTTCAGGCGGTGCAGGCTGAGAGTGTGAGCACCTGTATTAATTGTCATGTAAATGAGACACCAAATATCGTTGCTCAATGGCAGGGTGGGAAGATGGGGCAGAACGGTCTTGACTGCCAGGTCTGCCATAGTTCCGAACACAAGGATTCCACGGACGTCGCCAAAGCCGGGCTGCCCACTCCGGACACCTGCAAAGCCTGTCATCCTCAGAAAGTGGAACAGTTCAGGGCAGGCAAGCATTCGTTAGCATGGACTGCCATGAATGCCATGCCCATGATAACCCATCAACCATCGCCTATAGTGGGTAGTGAGAGCTTCAAGGGGTGTTCAGGCTGCCACAAGATAGGCGAGAAGTCGGCCGGGGAGCTTAAGGAATTTCGCTACGGTACGGGCAGCTGTGATTCCTGTCATACCCGCCATAGTTTTAGCATCAGCGAAGCTCTCGATCCTCGAGCATGCCAGACCTGTCACATGGGTTTTGATCATCCACAATGGGAGATGTGGTCAACCTCCAAGCATGGCACTATATGGTTTATTGAAGGGGATTCAGGACGTGCGCCCAAGTGCCAGACCTGTCATATGGCTGAAGGCAACCATGCTGTAATGACAGCCTGGGGATTTCTTGCTCTTCGAGTGCCTGAAGATGACCAGCAGTGGTGGGCTGACAGAGTGGAAATACTCAAAGCTCTGGGCGTGTTGGATGAGAAAGGGAATGGTACAGAACGATTTGATGCTGTCAAAGCAGCTAAAGTGGCAAGGCTTACTAAAGAGGACTTTCAAGCTCAGAGGGCAACGATGGAAGCTATATGCACCAACTGCCATTCTGCAAACTATGTGGCTGAACAAATGGCTGCCAGCGATAAGATCGTACGTGAGACAGACAAAATAATGGCTGAAGGCATCAGAACAGTAAAAGGGCTCTACGACGACGGGCTGCTGGCAAAGCCGGAAGATTGGGAATATGCTCCTGATCTATTGCAGTTCTACGAAGCAAAAAGCAGCGTGGAGCAGGAACTGTACGTCATGTTCCTTGAGTACAGAATGAGGGCTTTTCAGGGCGCTTTTCATGGCAATCCCGACTATATGCACTGGTATGGCTGGGCTGCCATGAAAGAATCACTACAGAAGATCAAGGATGAAGCTGATAAAATGAGAGCCGAGGCGGCAGCCGAAGATACAGGAAAGGAGGCTAAATCTGTTGCGTATTTGGCTCTTGGAACCGGCATTGTGGCATTGGCGATCAGTCTCTTTGTCATTTTCAGATTTCACAGGCTGCATAAGGGTAGATTAAATGACTGAAAACCGGGTTAACAGCATTGCTGACAAAGCTGATTTGTGGTGAATACATTGTCAAGTATTATTTAGATTCTGTGGAGAAGAAGTTTGAGAGCAGGGTGATTTATCTGATCCATATTCGAGAAAACCTGAGTGAGGAAAATGTGTTTGTAAATATTGTAACCTTTCCACCTGTAAAGAAGGGAAAAGATGAGGAATTCAAGAAATGGTTTGCATGGTCAAACACTGTTTACGAAAAATTTGACGGGTTCATTTCAAGACGTCTGCTGAAACCCGTCAAAGGGGGCAATTACGCTGCCATAGTCGAGCATGATACAGAGGAAACTTTCATGGCAATGCACCTGAGCAAGGAGCGGCAGAAAGCATGGGAAAAAGTAGAGTCCCTGCTGGAAGGAAAACCAAAACCCGGCTTTTATGATGCGATAATAGTTTCTGAAACGAAAAGATAAACATGGAAACAGGAATGTATGAAAGTGAAGTGAGTACACTCAGAACAGCGCTTGTATCCTATGTAGTTGTATTTGTCATGAAACTTGGGGTTTATATAATCACAGGTGTGATGGCTTTGTTTGCTGAAGCTCTGCATACCCTCAGTGACATCTTCATATCAGGCTTTCTTTTGGTGTCATTGATGTGGTCGCGTAAGGAAGCTGATGAAGTTCACATGTTTGGCTATGGTAGAGCGCAGAACGTGGCCGCTCTTGTGGCTGCTACCCTGTTTATTTCGTTCACCAGCTACACGCTGTATAAAGATTTGATCGTGGGGGCCACTGTTGGCAACCTGTTGGGGGCAGGTGTGTGGGGTTTCATCCATACCCTTCCACAGATCAATATGTTTACCCACGGCACCCAGATAACGGCATCCCACGCCCATTTTGCCACTCCGGGAACCTATCTTTTCCTGGTACTGGGCATGGCTTATCTTATAGTGCCTGAAATCACAGGCAGGGTTGATTTTCCCCAGTTCAGGGGTAAAACAGGCTTCTGGTTGATGGTATTGGGATTTGCCAACATGATTCTGGCCCTCTTGATCGCAGGAATTGTCCAGGTCTATTTCCAGCGGCTGCATACGGAGAGTTTTATGACAGTTCAGAATATGCTGCATCCCTTCTATGCCTGGCGGACCTTCGGCGCTATCATTACCATAATAG
>JACUTQ010000164.1 GCA_014859725.1 Methanosarcinales archaeon
AACGCATGTCACATTCCCTGAGGACAGGAACAGTCCGAAAGTGGTGACCTTGAGGGTAAAAACCCCGGCAGATGCTTCAAACGGTGCCTATTCCATCCGGCCGGTTTCAAACCTGATGACGGCAAAGTTATTTCCCGGGAATTCTTGGTCACCATAGACGATAATGCCGAGCCCAACCTCGATATGTATTCGAACGTGCCGGGATTGGAGACCCGGCGAACGATCCTGTGGAGTTCGAAGCTACCCTGGAGAACTATGACCACCGGGTGACCGTCGATCTCAATGCAATCGGGACGCTGGAGGGCTGGGATGTTGAAATTCTGAAAGTGACGGAAAGTACAAGGGTAACAAAGGTTAGTGTAGCAGATTAAAGGCACGGGAGGTCCAGACCGTAAGAAAGTTGATAAGAAGCATTTTTTCAGGCCCTAACAGTTTATACTGTTCATATATTTTTGTAATAAATCGAAGTAATTGGAATCGATACTATAGATTGTGTACCTGCCTTTTGTATCAGTTTTAACAATTCCCTCTTTTTTCAGGTATTTAATATGGTCACTAATTGTAGGTGTAGAAACTCCGATTTTTTTTGCAAGGTTTTTCTGAGTTATGCTTTGACTGTTGAGAATCTCTAAAATAACCTTTCTATGCGTATCATTTTTCAGTGCAGCAATTACGGTCTTATCTTCTTTCTTATAAGTGGAATGGTTAAGAAAGAACCGGAGTTTTCCCTTTGATTTGTGAGATACTATCATTTTTTGTGTTTCCATCACTTCCAGGTGGTATTCGACAGTCCCCTTTTTCAGCCCTATTCTTTTAACAAGCTCTCTGAAATAGACGCCGGGATGTTCTTCTATGAAATTATATATTTTTAACCTTTTAGGGTTATCAAGTATGTTTTTTTTGAAGATTTTTTTATACGCCAGATAAGGGAGTACTTTTATCGATGTCAGTGTTTCCAGCGGCATCGCTGTTAACTGAGGAAATACCAATAAAAACAGATAGAGCCAGTAGGGTATTGGGTCAATCTCTTGGACTTTTTCGCCATAAACCGGTGCGCCGGGTTCTTTGCTTATTGAGGGTCTGACCGTGTAATCAGTAGCGTTTGCTGCGGGTACCAGAAGTATCAAAAGAGTAAAGATGATAAGGAAACTTACCATCTTGCTCATATTAATGCTGGTATATGTTAAGGTCGTAAGTTCTTTGTGTGGCCACGCGTTCTCCATAAACATCAAAAGTCCATACACCTGATTCTACATAGCCATTATCAGGTACGATGTCTATATGAATCTTGCCGTCTATTACCCCGTCATCGATGTCGTGGAATGTTCCGATTTTAACCCATTCTGGCGTATAAATCGTTAACGTCAGCGAGTCGCTTGAATCTTTCCAGTCATGATATACCTCAAGCCAGTTAACTCCATTTCCAACATAAAACTGATGTCTGTTGGTTTCTCCCTGACTGACGGAATCGGTCACCAAAATGGTAACTTCGGAAGCGTTCCCAGAGGAAGGGCGCACCGTATATCCTGTTGTCTTTTCTGCCGATACCATTGGCGCAGCCACTAAAGCCACAACCAAAAATACTGCACATATTTTCAGTGGTATTTTCATCTGTTATCACCTTATGGAGGTATAATAGAAAGACTGTATATAACTTTTATGGGACAAACGCCTAATTGATTAGGCGATTGTCCGAGAAATTATAAATAAAGTTGGAAAAATATAAGGAGTATTTATGGGAGTTCAGTATTTCAGCAAGAGTAAATGAACCCCCATGACTTGCCCAGAGGCAATATTGAGTTGCACCTTATGGTTACTTAATGTTTCGGTTGTGCCTCCGGGATGATAGAACACAAACCAAAGGAGGAAAAAGACGACATGAAAACAAAACAGTTGAGACTGTTGATGGTAAGCATAGGAGACTTTTTAATTTATTCTGGATCAATGGGTCATGGCAAAAAAGATTAACCGCCGAGTACGCGGAGGACCGCAGAGGGTTGTTATTTTTCTCTGCGTCCCTCTGCGTACTCGGCGGTTTTTCGGATCGTACAGAAAATAATAAAAAGTCTCAAGCATAGTAGCGATACTAATGTTTCCTGTGGGGGTAGCTCTGGCAGATACCACCACCGAAGGAGGAGTGCATGAAGAAGTACTCGTGCGCCAGACGTTGAAGATACACCAAGATAAATACGACTATGCCACTGATCTTCACTTTAAGATCACGCAGAAAGAACCCTGGATATTTGTAAATGGCTGGCGCATAAAGATCAGTGACTTCACAAACTCAAGTAGTTATGCCTATGATCCGCATGGTGTACAGGTTGATGTGGATGGAGCTAACATCCCTTACTGCACGTGGATTACCATCGAAGTGGAATTCTGGCTAACAGACTGGAATACACTAAGAATATCTGATGTCGAATGGACACGTGAATCAAGTGCGATAAAAGCAATTCCATCAAGTGGTTGGACATTGGATTATCCAGTCTTAGATCCTTATTCGGGACAGTGGCTTCATAAATTCATCATCACTAATGATGATAAAACAGATAGTTTCATCGTTAGTGGGCTAACATTTAACGTTAGCAAGGATTGGTATGCTAATCTTACAGATATAAGTTTCCCACCATCACCATATCCCGATTTCATTCTGGAACCGGGGCAAAGCTGGCAGACAGACATAAGCACTCCAGAGCCGCTTTATGGAGGCCACATCTATTTCAGGTACAACTTAACGGATGTCTATGAAGGGCGCGATATCGTCTCGATTAATTGGGCAGATCATCCTGTTACAGAACCTGTAGATGAACCTGAAACGACATCAACCGGTTTCGTATCAGGTATGTATGAAATAGCGAATGTGCAAGAGAAAATTATTTTTGGAGAAGGAAACACGCCAACTCCTGCTAAGGAATTACCACCTTTCCAACCTAGCATAAATGACAAATTATCTTACGATGAGGAACTAAGATACATAAAGAATCTTACTCCCACTCTTCCATTACCAGAGTCAGATATAGTTCGAATAATAATCTCGCAAGCGTGGCTCTCACAGAATGATGAAGATGTACATCCAGGAATAGTCAAAATAACTTTTCCATCCGATTGGCTAAATAAAACAGAAGTAAGCGACAACGAACCCATTGTTTTGCTTCGGATACCTAAAAAAATGGTAGAGCTCGATGATACAAACAAAGATCCCAACTTAATCACCATATCCTATCCTATGACCATGTTTGAGTTTTATACAAATATTCCTGCAATAAGCAAAGGGAAAGAGAGTGCTGAAAACATAGATGCAAGTACAAATGAAAAATCATTACTCCTTCAGCCAAGTATAATCAAAAGCAATTTGGTCAACACAGTATCGGCTGGTGTTCTAGCGATTGAGTATCAAGAACGAGCTTGGTATCAGCGAAATTCGGACTATACCGTCATTAGAGTTACTGGTGTCGTAGACCCTTGCTCTTATTCCAATCAAGGAGAAACCTTCAGGAACTATAATGAGAGAGAAATCTATCTCAATAGAAATGGAGACATCGGCGAAGTTATATCCGATTTCACTGATAGCGGAAATGCTTACGTATGGGTAGCCATCTACGATGAAGGATCATGGGTAACTCCATGGAACTGGCTGCTTATTAATGTTACTGGGACTCTTCAACCAATCGAATACTACTTCTATATAAATAGCGGGGTTTACGATATATGGTTGAAAGATACTTCATCAGGCACTTGGTATTCAAAATCTTACGATGACACGGATAACCCGGCCGCATATATAGATTGGCTTACAGGCTCAACAGAACTTGACAGTGTTGGAGGCATCTCAAAATCCTTCAGAACGGAAACAAACCCTATACGTGACGATTGGACGTATGCCAGTGGAAACTGGTATAGACCAAAATCTACCTTTAATTGGCATAGTTACTCCCCCGATCAGCAGTATGTATACATTAATGCTTGGTGGGATGGTTCTGATAGAATCAACACTCAGCACGTAACAGGGTCCTCAATAAATTAAATTTAATAAATAGACGCATCATCTCCTCTCATATTCAAATATATCAAGTGGGGATGGATGCTTTTTATTGTATTACATTTTATGATCTGTGTATAGTCCAGGAATAACTATTTATTTCAATCCATTTAACTGAACGGGTGGTGTAGTTTATGAGACTCAAAGTTGCAGTATTACTCTTTATTATTGTTCTAACTTTAGGTTGCATCAATATTCCAAATCAACAATCCACTCAGCCTACTCCTACCATAACACCTACTTCAACACTACCCTCATTTCAGCCAGGTATATGGGATAAGGCAGTCATAAATCCTCCTGCTGGAAAAGAAGGATTACAACCCCCATTCATGTTTGAAATCGACATTAAATCCTCTTATGGATTCAAAAGAAAGTATCTTGAACATGAAACTTTTGGAAAGCCAGTATTCGTTTTATCTAGAGGAGAATCTGCATCCGTACTCCTCTTAGTGTCATCTCAATCTAACCGTACTATACAAATATCTTTGGGGA
>JACUTQ010000165.1 GCA_014859725.1 Methanosarcinales archaeon
GAGTAAGTTGATCACTAGCATTTTCAGCAAAGATCGTACTCCATCTTAATTGCGTCGTTCGTTCCATACTTCGGCATATCTAATTTTGTCACCTTGCTTGATTTTGCGAATGAATGTCTTGCGTTCAGTCATATTGTAGTGTATATACACTATAAATATATTAACATTCTCTTTTTGGATTAGTGGGCAATTCTAAGGCGCTTGATATGCTTTTATAGTCAGAAAAAGGAAAGGAGTTTTACGAAGTTACAAGCCTAACTTGACGATATGGCATGCTGCGTATGACACCACACATAAATATAAGACAACACATCTTATTGTAAAAAGTGTTGACATGCCCGGAATGCTGAACTATATACTTTCTGCATTTGAAATGCCAAATGTGGCAGACGCTGAAAACTACCGGAGGGTGTTGATCTGATGAATATGAGACCACTGCAGCCGACTCCTTTTATTGATGACCGATCGCATCCTCATGTCTACGTCGCTACGGGAGAAGATCCATATGATAACACGAGACAAGTTCTCTCACAAATCAACCTCGCTGCAGTCAAAGGCAAGCGTGTTCTTTTAAAGCCAAATGCAGGACGAATTGCTACTGCCGATTCGGGGATTACCACCAACCCCCAGGTTGTGGCTGCAGCAATTGATGTATTTCTCGAGGCAGAAGCAAGCGTTGCTGTTGGCGAGAGCCCTATAACAGGAGTCAGGACAATGGAGGCTTTTGAAGCAACGGGTATCGCGTCAGTGGCCCTTGAGCGCAACTGTCCGTTGATTGTTATGGACGCCCGGCAGCCCGTTCATGTGATTATCGAAGACGGTGTTGCAATACAGTCGCTTGAGGTGTGCCCTGAAGTGGTCGATTACGACGTTGTCGTTTCAATCCCGGTCATGAAAACCCACATGCACACAGTTGTCACGCTGGCGGTGAAAAATATGAAAGGATGTCTGTGGCGCCGAACAAAGGTTGATCTTCACATGCTACCTCCAATTGAGGATATGGACGACAAACCTCTTAATATCGCCATTGCTGATATGGCCTCAGTTCTTCGTCCGCATCTATCGATCATTGATGGCACTACTGGAATGGAAGGGCTGGGTCCAAGCGCCGGGCAGGCTAAGAAACTTGATCTGGTTTTGGCAGGGATTGATCCCTTAGCAGTGGATGCCGTAGCCTGCTCGCTCATGGGGGTGAAAGCAGAAGATGTGCCACACCTGCGTATTTGTGCTGAACGAGGATACGGAGTTATCGATATCTCCAGGATACAAGTGAATCCTGCTAAGTGGCGTGATTTTACCTCTCCTTTTGAGCCCCCTCCCGACAACTTATCGATACACTTCTCGGGTATCAACATTCTTGATGAAATGTCATGCAGTGCCTGCCAGTCCACAGTTTTGATGTTATTGAACAGGTATGGGGAGCAGGTCTTTGACTCCTTCCCCGGACAGGAGAATGTCACCATTGCAATCGGGAAGGGACATCAGTCTATACCCTGCGGTACGCTCTGCATCGGTAACTGCACTGCTCAACATAAAAAGCAGGGTGTTTTTGTACCGGGATGTCCTCCTGTGGCGACTCATATCCTGGAAATGATTTCCGAAAGCAAACCTGAAGAAAGCCCCGACGTTCAGATCGAGCAGAGCTGTTGATGTACATTCGCAGAGATAACCTCCACCGGCATTCTATAATTTGAACCTGAAAACTGCTCAACCGACACTTTCGTGGATGCCTTGGACTTTCAGTCCGGGCGTCCTAGGGACTGAGGGAATGAAGGCATCATCTGCAATATTTGTAGTCCTCTACACCTGCTGCGTCCAAAGATCAATATAACTTATATTACAGATATTTGACAGGGAAGTGCAAATATCTTGGTTTGAGTCTTAAGAGGTTTGATTTGGTGGTTGAAGAGATAGATGCAAAACAAGCCATGTTGTTCTCTTTACTGGATTTGGGGAAATTTATTGCAAAGTAGGTAAATCGATTGCCAGTGGATTAATGTTTTTATAGGGACTACATAAATTGGTTTGCTTGTTATTGTTTTTGACCACATCTTTGAAACTCAATTTAAACAAGCCTTTGCACAGCCGCCATTGTGGTGTGGGGACTGGAGGGTGCTTTTGTGGTGCATCGTGGATGCATGGGGAGCAGTTGCAGGACCTCATTACCCCAACATGCTAACAGCATTTTTAGAAATTACTTAAAGATAGTGTTGTGAAGTTTAGGAAATGATTATCAATATAAAGAGAAAATCAAATATAATAGTATTATGGGATTTAAAAAGAAAATCAAACAGGAGTAACAATCTATGGACATGGAATTTAAAGAAAAATTCATTAGACTATGGAAAGATTATTTTAATAATGCAGAATTTCCCATCATCTTCTATTACACAAATGAAATAGGAAACTCTGAACTGGCAGCCCCCGATTCATTGCCAATGTGCGTAATAGGCGCTTTGTCAAAGGTACGCAAGGGTGCTTCATTGTGTTTCAACAGCGACTCCATTGGTTGTCCAGGCGGCAAAAAATATTTTGGATTTACTGAAATGACTATGCCCAACTTGCCCAACTTCGAATTCTTCCTTTCTTGTGGAATCCCAGGTGAACTTGAGGGGGAAAGATATAAGAAATCACCTGAGATTGTAAAGGAATTTATGCAGAATATGCCTTCTTTCAGTGCCCCTTCACCGTTAATAGTTTTCAAACGATGGGATCACATAGAAGAATCGGATGAACCGGAAGTGGTGATCTTTTTTGCCAGACCTGATGTCCTCTCGGGTCTTTTTACCCTGACAGGTTTTGATACAGTAGAATTAGACGGAGTACATTCACCCTTTGGAGCAGGTTGTGCCACTATTGTCCATTATCCTTATCTTGAGATTTATTCTGATCAACCTAAAGGTGTTATTGGGATGTTTGATGTCTCTGCACGACCATTTGTGCGAAAAGATGAACTCACATTAGCTGTACCTATGAAAAAATTCGTGAAAATGGTTGAAAATATGGAGGAGAGTTTTTTAATCACAGAATCATGGGAAAAAGTAAAAAAGAGAATATCCATGCCTGGTAATCAGAACATATAACTTTTATACAAAAAAATAGCATAAATAGATGTTCAACTTGCCCCTTCCTCACCAGCACTTGTGCCGAGTACCCGTCCCGATCTGCTCCGCCCGGCCTTGTGGTGTGGGTGTGGCAGTCGGTCATCAGACCGACGTGGTGGGATTCGGAGAGGACTTAAAAAAGAAAACAAATCGTATCCATTTCAAAAAGTAGGGTAAAATGCACATTCGGATTGTCAAAATCAAGTGCCTAAGCAGGCTTTCGATTTCAAAATATAGTCAGTTACCCTTAGATTTGAAGCGGATACAAAAAATCAAATAGCAAATACTATTTACTATTATTTTCAGCCATATTATGGCAATAAAATCTCTAATGAGGGTGAATTATGGACTATATAAAGATCATCCCCTGTTTGGATGTAAAGGATGGACGTCTGGTAAAGGGTGTAAATTTTGTAGATCTCAAGGATGTGGGCGATCCGGCAGAGAACGGTGAAGCCTATAGTAAAGCTGGTGCCGATGAACTGGTATTCTTAGATATTACTGCAACTATTGAGAAAAGAAAAACAATGATAGATGTGGTTAAAAGAACAGTAAACAGGATCAATGTACCTCTCACAGTGGGTGGAGGAATTGGCAGTATCCAGGATATTCAGAACCTCATGGATGTGGGCGTTTCAAAAGTATCTATGAACACGGCTGCTGTGAATAATCCGGAATTAATACGGGAAGCAGCAGAACAATTCGGCAGTGAAAAGATTGTGGTCGCTATTGATACCCGTACCTCTTCAGCTGTTCCATCGGGTTTTGAAGTCATGGTAAACGGAGGCAAGAAAACCACCGGGATTGATGCAGTTGAATGGGCAAAAAAAGTTGAAGAGCTGGGTGCAGGAGCGATCTTACCCACAAGTATGGATGCAGATGGAACACAAGCCGGATATGATATCCCAATGACCAGGGCAATAGCCGATGCCGTTAACCTGCCGGTAATTGCATCAGGAGGAGCCGGGACACTGGAACATCTATACGAAGCTGTAAATGATGGGCATGCCAATGCAGTCCTTGTGGCATCGATCACTCACTTTGGCACGTACTCGATCAAAGAGATGAAAGAATACCTTGCGGGGAAAGGACTTCCCGTAAAGCTTTGATCCTTATAGAACCTACTGACCATATTTATTTCACAGGTTTTTTCAGCTATTCTGCTGGAATATTATTTCAGGAGGGAAAGAGATGGATATATCAGAGGCATGAAAAATATGACACTTCAAATGAACATTGTTATCATTCTGAATGTCATGCAAAAGATAGAGCAATAATTGTAATGCTTGATAAAATATTACATAATTTATAATGAAATTCCATAGTCCATCTATTAATGGAATGATTATGAGTTAGGAATCGGGTGGGTCTGTTCAGAGTGTTAGC
>JACUTQ010000166.1 GCA_014859725.1 Methanosarcinales archaeon
CTGTTTCTATTTTTCAATAAGTTCGCGAAGTTCTTTGTATCTTCCAGCCTTGAAATCTTCTCTGCTCATTTTAATCTGCTGCAAAAGTTCCGGGTCCGATATAATTTCCAGCGTGGATTTCATGGATTCGTATTCATCACTCGAAATAGTAACCCATTGCGCCATATGTTCTCCTAATGATTTTATCCCCCTGGACATTTATTCAACTCACCCCTTCTTCACCCTCGACTCCCCGGGCGGCAGCATCATAGCGATCCTGTCAGCCGAAGCAATCGACTTCACTAACTGCCGGTCCCCAACCTCATCTACCAGCAGCTTGTAGACTTTCTTTGCAATATCATTCTGGTTGAACTCACCCGGTTCGACCTCTACAATAAATTGTGCCAGCTTTTTAACAGCACTTGACGGCCCGCCAACCAGCCGCACTGCGCCCTCGATCTGGATGCCTATTGCTGCATCTACAATAGCCTTCATATAATTACGCTTACCCCTGATAATAAATGAACCACGGGGTACGAACTCTCCAGATTCCGGGGTCTTGGACACCTGCTCTGCTGTGACCCAATAACAGTCACCTTCCACACCACCCGATTTCCAAACACCTGAATTGGATACCACAAACTTGGCAGCTTCTTCTAATGTGGTTTCTGGCACTTCCTTACCTTCGGTCTTAATAACCACAGCAGGTGAGCCCGGTGCCTCGGTATGGAAGAAGATATCACGTTTCTCCATATACTTCTTAACCACATCTTCATTAGTGCCCGCATCCCGTCCGCCAATAACCAGAAAACCATCTGAGGACTGGAACCATCTGAAATTATCATACCACCGAGGCTTGACCTTGACCTTACCACTCAAACGCCTGGGACGATCCGGCAATTCATTCTTTCTTATTAAATCCCGGGTGTGGAGTATGGCTTGCTCTGCCCCAGTTCTCTTTTTCGCAATCTTCTTGGCCTTATCATAATATTTCTGTGCATTCTGGGGCACGGGCAGCATGATATCAACATCAATACTTACTCCATCCAGCTCTAAATTAATAATCCCTTTACTGGAATCAATTGATTTTATTATCCTGGCCTGTGGGATATCTGCACTTTTTAGCCTGGCTTTAATCTCATCCCAGCCAAAACGCTGCCTTGCATCGTTAATAATATTCAATATCTCTTCAACACTCTGGTAATTGCCGTATAACAGCTCCCCCTTCTGCTTGAACTGGGCCTGAGACATGTCAAATTTATTAATAGCTTCCTGCTGCTGCCGAAGTCGCCTCTCCAGCACCCCTTCTTTTTTCTCAAGTTTCACAGCAGTTTGGATGGCAATCTCAATTCCGGCGCTGTAATACTCATCAAGAGCTAAGTTAAATGTCTCAAATTTCGTGATCTCTAATCCATGGTATTTTTTAAGGCCAAAAGGCAGCACATCGATATTTTTTCCATTTTTTGCCACGATCTGAGGTTCAAGCCGTCCTTCCGCAATGGGACTGAAAACTTCGATCATAGAATTGCATAAACTCTCAAAATCAGAAACATCACCTGCTGACGTTGTTTTATCAATATCTGATCTAAGACATACCTCCTCGGCCAGCACACCACCCATGTTCAGCCGGGTCGCCAGTGTTCTGACAACATCGCTGTCAGAATTCATAAATATTTTTTTCAGCGCCTCTGCTGTCACTTCCAGAGGGCTGAGCTGTGGTGGGGGCAGTTCATATATCTCACCCCTGCGCAGCTTTCTGTCCTTAAAACTCACCGGCTTCATGGGCTGCAAGATCCGGCCTTCGGCATCGGTAAGAAGGATATTACCCCTGGCAAACAGCTCGGCAATAATTTTATTTGTCTCACCTGCCCTTACTATTACGAATTCGATTATCCTGTCAAAATCATGCTGGGAAACCTGCGTTATCCTGCCTCCCATAACATATTTCCTGAGTATCATGGGAAAGGACTGGGGTAGTTGGGGAGCTGGACGGGGATGCTCTGTAAGATGGATACGTTTTCCAGCCTGGATTACCAGATTATGCCTGCCCTGTCCATAAATATTAAGGGTGATCCGGATCTCGTCGTAATCGGTCTGGTAGATCTTCCCGATCTTGGCATCTATCAGACCCAGAGGTCCGTTCTTTAAATCTGATGTAATAGCAGCTACATCCACGCTGGTCATTTCCTCTTTCATGGAGCAGATACTATGGAGGGCTGATACTATAATCCTATTGTAATTTTTATAGAAACAGTTTTGACTTTTTACTTCAGATAAGCACTGCATGACCAGTTTTCAGGATTTTGCTGACCTATGTAATCGTGTCGAGGAAATCTCCAGTTCCCTGGAGATGACCCAGGTCGTAGCAGAATTCTTCAGTAATGTGGATGATGATGAACTTGAGATCGTATCCAGATTCATTATGGGCCTGGTATTTCCGGTCTGGGATCCGCTTCAATTGGGTATTGGACCAAGCCTACTGTACACTTCTATCTCAAAAGCTTCGGGCAAGCCGGTCAAAGACATTGTTGATCTGGTGCGCAAGACAGGTGATGTGGGGCTGGCTGCAAAGGAAGCTCTTTTAAGCAATAACAAAACACAGGCCACGTTTGCCGTATTTGAACGGGAAGAGTCTGTTCTTTCTATTAAGGAAGTTTATTCCAGGTTTACAGATATCGCTAACATGTCTGGAAAGGGTTCTCAAACTGCTAAGGTAAAGCACCTGCAGTTCATGTTCGGTCAGGCCACTCCATTGGAAGCATTATATCTGGCAAGGCTGGCTATAGAAGAACTCAGGATCGGTGTGGGTGAGGGAATTGTGCAGGATTCTATTGCCAGTTCCTTCGATGTACCAAAGGATGCTGTCGAGTGGGCATATATGATGACCAATGATCTGGGTATGGTTGCCAGGCAGGCCAAACAGAATGGTGTTGAGGGTTTGAAGAGCCTGGACATCCAGTTGGGACACCCAATCAAACTGATGTTAGCTCAAATATCCCAGGGAATCCAGGCAGCAGTAGAAGAAATGGGGTTGGTGGCAGTTGAATGGAAATTTGACGGCGCCAGGTTGCAGATCCATAAAGATGGAAATGATATAATTCTCTATTCAAGACGACTGGAAGATGTGACCGCTTCACTGCCAGATATCGTAGATATGGTCAAAGATGGAATAACTGCCGAAAAAGCAGTTATCGACGGGGAAGTAGTGGTACTCGGTGAAGACGGTAAACCAGGAGCTTTCCAGCAGATTCTCAAGCGATTCAGGCGCAAATACAATGTGGATGTAATGAAAGGGCAGATTCCATTGCAGTTGTACCTGTTCGACATATTGTATATCGACGGCCAGAGCCTCTTTGATCAACCACTCTTCCAGCGAAGACAGCACTTGATAGAATGCGTTACCCCTGTTGATAACATGAATGTGGCTGAGCAGGTGGTCACCGATGAGATCCAGGTTATTGATGAGATATACCATAAGGCGCTGGATGAAGGACATGAGGGGATCATGTTGAAGAACCCGAAGTCATTCTATTCCCCTGGCAAACGTGGAAAACACTGGCTTAAGGTCAAACCAGTAATGGAATCACTGGATCTCGTAGTTATCGGAGGGGAATGGGGTGAAGGGCGTCGTGTAAATCTTATTGGTTCGTACTCACTGGCATGCATTGAACCTGAAACAGGAGAATTTTTGTCAATAGGAAGGGTTGCAACAGGTATCACAGATGAGATGCTTGGTGAATTGAATGATATATTCAAGGATCTGATCGTATTTGAAAGCGGGAAGGCACTTGAATTTATGCCAGAGGTGGTGTTCGAGGTCGCATTTGAGGAGATCCAAAAAAGCCAAACTTACAATTCCGGCTATGCTTTACGCTTCCCCAGACTTGTGAGGATGCGGGATGACAAGAGTGCTGATGAGATTGATACAATTGAGCGGATCGAACAATTATATATCAACCAAAAAGGAAGAGGCAATAATGCCGCTTGAACTATTTTATTAATAATTATGTTAACGCTGCAAACTCGTTAAAAAAATGTTTATTCTGAAAATGTATAAATAATATATTTTCAATTATGATTTGTTCTTAAAAAAAGAATCAAGAATCGCGGGTAATACAGAGATCTTTTTTATATAAAACTCCCCACTCCCCCCCTGATCTTTGTATTACTGCTTTCTTGTAAAATAAATATCCATTTTTTAGCTGATTTAGGGATCGTTATTTTACTTATACTTCACACCTCCAAAAATTGAGCTTTTTCAAATCTCTGAAACCGTAATGTAAGTAATGAATCAAGTTTTTTTTTATGAGTACTTTCAGTTTGGCTCAGGCAGTTAATGATAGCATTTTTTAAATCCCCAAAGTTAGAATAATATTTTGAATATAGGCACTCTTTCTTGACAAATTTCGAGACTTTTTATTTTCTTGTGATTGAATTAGGAACTAGCCAGAATAAGTAA
>JACUTQ010000167.1 GCA_014859725.1 Methanosarcinales archaeon
GTACTCCTCTTAGTGTCATCTCAATCTAACCGTACTATACAAATATCTTTGGGGAATATCACTGGATTGCCGTCCGGGGTAACTATTAGACTCAAACCTGAATCATATGCTCTTCAGCCTAATAAACAGACAAAACTGGAATTTAATATAACCGTTTCTCCCACTGCTCCAACTTCAACACCTGAATCGGAGGAGCCTTTGCCTGAGGAATTCATAGGATTGAAGCTTAATGGTGATGGATGGAGTATCGGAAAAGCATTTTATCTGAAAATAATCTAAGTTCAACAAGGATAAGACTGATCTGGACTGCACCCCAAAAAGTGGACAGGTAGTTGAGCCTGTGGCAAACTTGATAAAATTGCCTAAAAATTTCCTAGGATGGCTTAGATTGACAACCTCACACCCAAGTAAAATCAGAGCGTTAAGAATTTTCTGTGATTTATGTTTGCCTTTGGTGGCAAGTGCACCAAGTGTCTCACGTTCGTCTTTGGAAAATGTCACTATATATTTCTTCATATTGAATCCCCTCATATCTAATATGGAGAATATATGATTTAAATATTGCGACTTAACATATTTTACATGACAATAGAATCTTTCCAGTCATGATATACCTCAAGCCAGTTTACTCCATTTCCAACATAAAACTAATGTCTGTTGGTTTTTCCCTGGCTGACGGAATCAGTCACCATAATGGTAACTTCGGAGGCGTTTCCAGTAGATGGGCGCACCGCATATCCTATTTACTTTTTTGCCGATCCCGTTGGTGCAGCCACTAAAGCCACAACCAAAAATACTGCACATATTCTCATTGGTATTTTCATCTGTTATCACCCAAAGGAGGTATAATAAAAAGACTGTTTATAATTTTTATGGGACAAACACCTAATTGATTAGGTGATTGTCCGAGAAATCATATATATTATCGAAGAAATATAAGGAGTAATTGGGGGTTCAACTGAACCTATCAAAGAGCGGTTGAACCCCATGACTTGCCCAAAGGCATGATTATGTTGCGCCTTATGCTTACTTAAGGTTTCGGTCGTGCCTCTGGGGAAGATGGAACACAAACCACAAGGAGGTAAAGACAATATGAAAAGTGGAATGATGGTCGTAAACGCATTGCTGGTTTTCGCAGTCCTATGCTTAGTGCAACCAACGGCAGGTTACGATGACGACTTAACAGCAGAATATAGTGTAACAACATTGGATGATTACCACTATATTAGTGACTTTGACCCACCTTATGGGGCAGATTACGTATACCCTAAAACGGAATATTGGTTACACGATGTAGTCTCGTGGAGTGAAACGTTTTACTGGTATAACGATACCGTATGGCAAACAGATTTCGGTACCCAGACTTCGGGTTACCAAGGTCTGGATGAAGCAGACTATCACATCCATTTTGGGCACGGTGGTAAAGATCTAATTACAAATGAACAGGAGATTTGCCTGTACGAATGGAACTTTGGTGCCGAAGACCATAATGACTTAACAGGAGATCTTGCATGGGACGAAGTCAATGGTAAATGGGATCTGGATAGTGAATGGCTATTCATATACAGTTGCAATGTGCTCAAAGATAGCATTGGTAAATGGGGTGCGGCCCTAAACAAGGCACACATCATTCTCGGCTTTACGACCGTCGTGACAACAAACTATGGGATATTGGATACTTTCTACTCACAGTTGATTGACAGCGATAACACAGTAGTGAATTCTTACTATGTAGCAACAACAAGCGCTTTTGACATCGGGGTGAAAGCTGCAGCCATCGCTGACACCGAGGATCAATTTTACTATGATCATATATGGAACCAGGGTGAAGTAAAGCCAGATGAATCACCGAATGACAATATCATTTGGTATGCAGAATGGAGTTGCTAAGGAGGCGAATGCAATGAGAAAAAATAAATTGTTACTGGTTGCTACATTGGTATTTGTGGTGCTCCTGGCAGGACTCGCATACGCACAGTCAGCAGGCTACGTAGAGAATGATGCTATTGTAAGGGTGACAGACACAATAACTCATGACGATGTAAGAACGGTAGATGTTAAAATTGCAACCGTTTTACCAGATGAACCGAAACGGTTACCGATCTACCGAGTTACTGATGCCAATGTCAGTAAATCTGAAGCAATTTCAATAGCTAAAGAGTTTAACTTTGGTACAGAGCCAAAGGTGATTTCATATCCGGTACAACCTGAAAATGCACTGAGCCCGCTGAAGACAAAATATCTCTTTAAAAATGGATCGTGCTACATAGAGATACATGCTTCCAGCAAGGCTGTGACATATGGGAACAGTGACAAAATGATGAAGGTTAGTAATAACTTACCATCGGAGTCGGATGCGATCAAAATAGCACAGAAGTTCCTGAAACAGCACGGCATTTCGGTGAACAATGCTACAATAGAAGCAGAGACAATCTTATTGAACAAATTGGACACAAGCACCAATAAAATATTGGATAAGAAACCAATGATGGTACAAGTGAAGTTCAAGAGATACGTCGACGGGATGCGCGTGATGGGTGCAGGCGGAAAGGTCATAGTTACGATTGGAGATGACGGTGAACCAGTGTACTTCCTCAAGAACTGGAGAACTCTCGAGCCTGCTGGAACCACTGATGTTATTCCATTGAGTGCAGCCATTGATAAACTGAAGCGATTGGAAGTAAAGGACGTTCCGACAACTCCAATAAGGTCGATTGAAGTGATCGGAATAAACCTTGGATATTATGGAGATATTCCATCAGAAGAGCAAACAACCTATAAACCGGTCTGGGTGTTCGATGTTAAAACATCCACAAGCACAGAAACGATACAGTTATGTGTTGATGCTGCAACATAGTATCTGCACATAACATTTTATTTTTTTGAGGTGAGCAATATGAAAAAAATGATTGCACTGCTGTTCCTGATACTTACGGGCGTAACTTTGGTATTTGGAGGGTGCTTAGAACAAAAACAATCACCACCATCGCTTTTTGGTTCGGAAATAACAAAAATCGAGGCACATAATGGCCACGATGTAGATCATCTCACCATTCATATAATCGATGACGAAGCTGAACTAAAAATCGGCGTGGATGATGGGGGCAAATATATCTACCAAAGTGCCAAGAAAGTACCGGTGAAACAAATCTTAGACGAGCTGAATTCGTTTACGGAGCTTTTTAATAGGGGGATGACTGCTGAACATGTTGAGATGCCTCTGGAGCGTTCGATGTCTTCGGATTACGATGTTGTAATACATTTAGCGGATGGTAGACATTATTTAATATCCCAAATTATAAATGCACCTATTCAAGTAGAAAATAAGACCGGTAAACCTGGACAAGTGATGTTTTACCTCAAACCGTATTCAATCGACTATACACAACCTATAAAGGATATAGGAACAAAAGCATTCGATTTACAACCACCAATCCAGGAAAAGTTTTTCGATTCACGTTAAGATTTTCAGATATCTTTTTTATTATTAGTATTTTTGATGAAACCATATTTTTAATGAGAAAAGTTACAATGTACCCATGCCCTCTATATTTTATGAAAAACCTCCAAAGTTTAAAGATAAAATTTTCAATTTATTAGACTCTCTTAAACATTACATTTTGCAATTTGTGAGGTGAATAACACCAAGATTACTGATAGCATCTTGATCATCAACTCTGGCATTCCGCTACAGTTTTGCTGGTTTGTTGACAGGTTAAATTATGATGGAAATAACAACAGTAGCAATCGGAATATACAGTGTTATTATCGCAGTAGCCTTTGCCTTCTGGCTCTGGATGCTGATAGACTGCCTGCAAAGGCCGACCGAGCGGTTCTCGAACGGCGACGAGTATGATAAGCTGATATGGTGCCTTGCCATATTCTTTGTGCATTTTATAGGGGCGGTGTTGTATTACTATCTTGTCAAGAGGAAGGATTCGGGATGAAGGCTTTGCAGGTTTGGATAGATGCCCATACAGGAGAAGTAATTGGAGGATACAGGTGCAAATAAACTCCAATTTTTTGAGGTAATAGAAAGACTGTTTATAACTTTTATGGGACAAACGCCTAATTGATTAGGCAGTTGTCCGAGAAATTATATATGATGTCGAAGAAATATAAGGAGTAATTGGGGTTCAACAGTTCCGCAAGAGCAATTGAACCCCAGAGTTGCCCAGAGGCATTATCAAAGTTAGCTTTGAATTTACTTAAAGCTTGCCTGGTCTTGCCTCCGGGAAAATAAAAGAAATTGGAGATAAGAAGAAATGAAAACAATAGTAAAAAAGCTTGGAATCTCAGTGCTAGCTTTATTGCTGGTTACTGTAGGAACGGCCATGGCAGATCCAGATGGAGGCAGCTCGTATTCCGATGCAACATCTATCGATGTTCCAGACAATAATTTTGACATTTTTGGGACTTAC
>JACUTQ010000168.1 GCA_014859725.1 Methanosarcinales archaeon
GCTGTAATTAGTTAATTATCTTAAATCGGAAGTAGGGCTATTCGGAAGTACTGTATTTATTTTATTGGGCCTATAAACCGAAACATTACATTTGAAAATTAACCTGGAAGATTTCGTTGCTATGATCTCTACGATCATGCAACAGCTGATTGTGATGCATCGACATATCGTGGGTTGTTAATGATTAATAATTATGATTGTAAACGTAAACACGTTTTTCTAAAGTTTACGATTTCCAGACCAAAAAAGGGGAATTCATATTTGAATTTTCATCATTCTAAATTAACTTTTTCAAATCCCAATAAGGAACTCTTAGATTTCATTAAAAGCTTGATGGTACTTGATTATTCCATTTATCCCTTTCAGTGCAAATTCTTCAAGCTCTTTGACCATGAAAATTTCCGGAGGCACTTGATATTCAGACGTGATACCATAATTGACAGATGGTACAAAGCCAAATCGCTGATAATATTCTGGGTGTCCGAGTACAACAATGGCTTTATATCCGGATGTTGTGCAATACCTCAAACCTTCCTCTACCAATCTGGAACCCACACCCTTATTTTGACACTCAGGCAGAACAGCCATTGGTGCCAATCCTGCAATTAATGGTGCTGGTTGATTCCCTTCTAATGAAACCGGGCTAAATAATATATGACCAATAAGCTCGCCTTTTTCCTCAGCAACCAGTGAGATAAGAGGAGCACCACTTTTCCTTAAAGCATCAACAAGGTTTGCTTCATCATTAGTACCAAATGCAGCAGAGTTAATATTTCGAATTTTCTCCTGGTCATCTGGTTTTTCCCAACGGACGATCATAATAAAACCTCCTCACCAATAACTACAAAACTACGAAGCTGGCAAAGGAGTGCAGCAGATGACATTGCATCTTCAGTTGTTTGTAGAAAGAGTGACACTTACTTTTTATTTAACTTACATTTGCGCCAAATGGCTACCCCTTTAAGCATAGAAATTGAAATCAGCATTTGGGAAACAGCCATGACAGTACACCCTGAACAAAAAAACGAATTACGAAGCGTCTGGATAAAGACAGCGGAACATCAGCTTTTCCATGAACTGGAAACAGAATACGGATTTCCACGGGCAACCTGCCGCTCACTCGTTCAATTAATGCAGGAATTCATTGAGCTGAATTATGGAAACCTGCGAGGAGACAAACAGATCATTTATCATGCAGTAAGCAAGGACGAACCTCCAGGCAAGCAGTTGGACAAAATCAAAACCGTATCCGTAAAGCTCACCATATCCCATCCAGAGGATACAGAGATTCTTGAGAAAAAAGGCATTCATGCACTCAGGCAGCACAAAATGATGCGGTTTGCTACCGAAGCATATGATCAGGGTGGACTCCTTGTCCAGGAAGATCTCGCATTGCTCCTTAACAGCGGAAGACGAACGATACAGAGGGACATGGCTTATCTTAAGAAACATGAAATAATTATTCCTACACGAGGTTCAATCCAGGACATAGGTCCGACCATATCTCATAAAACGAAAATCGTGGAACTCTATCTCAAAGGATATGAATACACAGAGATCGAGAGACGTACGAGGCATACTGGACAATCAATCAAAAGGTACATCATAGGATTCTCAAAAGTCGTGATGCTGCACAGCAAAGGCTTCACTTTAGATCAAATCCGGGAACTTACGAATACTACAGAGAAAGTGGTAAAGGAGTACCTTGAACTGTATCAGAAATATGGGGAACTCAGTAAGGATAGAATGGATCAATTGGTTTCAACTCCAAAGATCAAAGTAGAGAATAAAAAAAAGGAGATGAGCCTATGACCTCAAATATTTCAGGAAAAAGCATTGGCTCAGCAATTAAATCACTTCTGAATTCAGAATATAAATTCATGGGAGGGGATAGGGTCCAGGAAATGTTCATTGGAGATGTCCTACAACTTTTCAAGAAATTTAATCGTGATGCCTGGAATCTTGAACCGGGTCAAACTATGTGGTTTGCTGTGTGTGCAGATGAAAAACAGAGCTATGGGAAAACGCTTGAGAAAACGAGAATTACTCCGGTTATCTTGTCCATTGTCCATGATGAAGACAAAAAAACGAGAGAGAATGGCTATTCTCACAAAGAGTTATGAAGGTTTAAGATTGCAAGAATTTTAAGGGAAGCTTTTAGGCAGAACGGTGTTCTTTCACAAGCAGACGTGGCGGAGATGCTGGGTATCAGCACTGGAACTGTTAGTAAGGATATCAGAGAGTATCAGATCGAGAATCAGGTTGTACTACCTTATCGGGGAACCATACACGATCTTGGAAGGGCGATTACTCATAAAAAGATGATTATTGGGCATTTTCTCAAAAATGTGCAAACTCCTGATATTTCCCGAATAACTGGCCATACTGAAGAAGCATGTGACCGTTATATCAAATCATATAAAAAAGTGAGAACCCTATACAGTAGCATGAATCATAATGAAATTTCCAGAACTCTGGATATGAGTGAATCTTTGGTAAAGGAATATATTGTAATACATGAAGAATTCAATAAGATGGAGGAAAAAATTAATGACGGTTCAAATCAGGAATAAGGGGGGCGTCATTTGGCGTCATTTCAATATTAATAGTAATTGCGTTTTCTAAGGTGTATCCACACAAATCTTTTGGTTAATTTTACCAACTTATTTTTGGCAGTCCCAAAATTGTCAATCAGATTCTCATTATCAAAAAAGATAAGTACATCTTCACTATAATTATTAATCCCAGGTATTTTAAGGGGATGGAAGATGAAAAAGGAGAAGAATTTCAGCACTCAATGTGTTCATGCTGGAGAAGCACCAGATCCTTCTTATGGAGCGCATACAACACCGATATTTCAAACTTCCACCTTTGTATTTGATAATGCCCAACAGGGTGCTGCAAGATTTACTGGTGACGAAGAAGGATACATATATGCCCGTGTAGGACCAAACACGCCCACACATGCAGCTTTTGTGAAAAAAATAGCTACACTTGAAGGAGGCGAAACCGGTCAGGCCTTCTCATCAGGAATGGCTGCAATAACTGCTGTAGCTCTTTCTCAACTGGAACAAGGAGACCACCTTTTATCAACCAATGTGGTCTATGGTGGTACGTACGGATTATTTTCCTCAATTCTAACAAAGCTCGGTATTGAGGTCAGTCTTGTTGATACATCAAATCACGAGAATGTGAAGAAGAAAATAAGAAAAAATACAAAGATCATTTTTTTAGAAACACCGGCTAATCCCACCATGATCATTAGTGATATTGAAGAGATATGTAAAATGGCCCGCGATATAGGTGCGCTTTGTGTCGTTGACAACACATTTGCAACTCCTCGCTTCCAGAGACCATTACAATTGGGTGCAGACGTAGTTGTACATAGTTGTACGAAATATATTGGTGGTCATGCAGACCTTTTAGGTGGTGTTGTTGTTGGAAAAAAAGATTTTATCGAAAGCATGACATCTGTGGTAAATTATACCGGGGGAACGATGGGTCCACTTGAAGCCTGGTTATGTATCAGAGGATTGAAGACCCTGCATCTTAGAATGGAAAAGCACGCAAGTAATGGTATGAAAGTAGCCGAATTTCTGGAAGCACATCCAAAAATTGGTTGGGTCAGATATCCTGGATTGCCCACTCATCCACAATATGATATCGGAAAAAAGCAGATGAGTGGTTATAGTGGTATGATCGCTTTTGGAATAAAGGGGGGCATAGAAGCTGGACAGAAACTTATGAACAGCGTAAAATTGTGTTCATTGGCAGTTAGTCTTGGTGCAGTTGATACCCTGATCCAGCATCCTGCGTCCATGACCCATGCAAATGTTCCCGTTGATGTAAGAACGAAGACGGGAATAACTGATGATCTGGTGAGAATTTCAGTAGGTATCGAAGATGCAGAAGACATAATAGCAGATCTGGATCAGGCTTTAGCGCACCTGTGAACGATAGCTGATATATTGTGAAATAAATCCGTTAGAAAGGAGGGGGCAGCTACTCTGGAAGCCTGGCCAGCAAAAAGATATGTTGATAACATTATCAATACATCCCTAAACCAGGAAAGAAAACAAAACGTCCTCTCTCCATCCCAACCATGTATGACCGGGCAATGCAGGCCCTCTATGCTCTGGCACTTCAACCAGTTGCAGAAACGAGTGCTGATGCTAGGTCATTTGGGTTTCGATTGTTTCGAAGTGCACAGGATGCAGCACAGTATGCATTTATTTGCCTTCACAATCCAAAATCAGCCCCATGGATACTTGAAGGGGATATTAAAGGATGTTTTGACAATATATCTCATGAA
>JACUTQ010000169.1 GCA_014859725.1 Methanosarcinales archaeon
ATGATCCTCCAAACCTTCACCCTAACCCTCGCTTCCACCCACCCCATCCAAGCATCAGCCTCCCAGCTCCGCGGATTCTTTGCAACAAAATTCAACGAATACACCCTTCTCCACCAGCACAACACCAACCACCTCATCTACCGCTATCCCCTCGTCCAGTACAAGATAATTGAAAGCACGCCCACGGTCATTGGCATCAACGAAGGCGCCGAAGTATTAAAAGAAATATACAACCAGTACGACGAAATAAACCTGGGCGCCAATGTATATGAGGTCATGGAGCGGGGCATCTCGGTAAGGAACCAGGAATTCGGCCTGGCTGACGAAATGCACACATACCGTTTTGCCACCCCATGGTTCGCCCTCAACCAGGAGAATTACAAACGCTTCTACCTGGCAGGCGGCAGGACCGAACGGGCCGGACTGCTGAATAGAACCTTAACTGGCAACATACTTTCAATGGCAAAATCACTGGCCTACCAGGTCCCGGACAGGATACAATGCGAAACAGATGTCAATATACGAAAAGGCAGGCAGAAGGACATAAATATCATGACCTTTACAGGAAACTTCCGGACAAATTTCCTCATCCCTGATTATCTCGGTCTGGGTAAATCAGTTTCCAGGGGGTTCGGGGCTGTGCTGGAACATTCCAGACCCCGTTCGAAACAATAATGTACACCAAAGTTATCAAATATGTTAATTATGGTGAAATTAAATGAGTGAAAAATTCATATTACTGAACAGACTCGCAAAAAAGGGCAGCACCTTCAGCTTCGAAGAGGCATCAGAACTCAGCAGCCTGCAAAGCGGCAGTCTCAGGGTCCTGCTCTCGCATATGGAAAAGGAAGGATGGGTCGAGCGGATAGAAAAGGGAAAGTATCTTATCATCCCCCTGGGCGCAGAAAAGGGCAGATACACTATAAACGAATTCGTCATCGGTTATGAGATCGTAAAGAATGCAGCAATTGCCTACTGGAGTGCCCTCAACTACCATGGGTTCACAGAACAGATACCAAGCACGGTCTTTATCCAGACCACATCAAGAAAAAAAGAACCAAAAATAGAGATATTTGGCGTCAGGTACCGGATTATCAGGGTAACTGAGAAAAAGTTCTTCGCCCAGCAGAAAATATGGATTGAAGATTCACAGGTCTGTATTACAGACCCTGAAAAGACCATAGCGGATTGTCTTGACAATCCCCAATATTGTGGTGGTATCGTAGAAGTTGCAAAGGCACTGCGAAATGAAAAAAAAATAGATCTTGACAAAGTCATTGAATATGCAATAAGGATGGAAAATTCTGCAATCCTGAAAAGACTTGGCAGTCTCTGTGACAGACTGGGGATACCTGTGAATATTCCGCAGGCCCTTCTGGCCAAAGGCTACCCCCTGCTTGACCCGTCATTACATAGAAAAGGAAAGGCAAACCGGAAATGGAAAATAATTGAAAATGTGGATGAGAAAATAATTGGAACATTAGAATGATTCGCGCAAATGAGATAAGGGAAACTGCAAGAGAACATGGGGTTCCTGAATCGACAATTGAAAAAGACTATTGTATTGGCTGGTTACTGAAAAGTATGTATCAACCCAATGACTCATTTGTGCTCAAAGGGGGAACCGGAATAAGAAAATTGTATATCAGGAATTACCGTTTCTCAGAAGACCTGGATTTTACCATGCAAAAGAAAATGGGCAAAGCAAAGATTGAAGAAATTATCAGAACAGCCATACAAACAGCCAGAGAGGATAGCGGTATTGGTTTTTTGGATGACATAAAATCTGTACAGAATACGAATGGATACAGGTTTGATGTTTATTTCAGGATTTTAAGACAAACAGGTAATCCCCTGCGAATAAAATTTGACCTGACAAAACCTGAACAGGAAAGGGTCATTCTGCCCATTCGAAAAATGCCTGTTCTGCACCCTTATTCTGACAAATGTTCTGCTGCTGTACTTGCATATTCCATCCATGAGATAATATCAGAGAAAATACGTGCCATATTCGAACGTACAAGACCGAGGGACCTTTATGACATCTGGTATTTTTCTGAAAATTTTGTTCTCAGACAGGCCCTGGACATCCTGCCTGAAAAATGCAATTTCAAAGCTGTCAAAATGGATATATTATCTGTACTGGAACGAAAAGATGATTTTTCCACAGCATGGGATAATTCACTGGGTCATCAACTAAAGGACCTGCCGGATTTTGAGATGGTTTTCGAGCAGGTCATGAAACAACTGAAAACAATGGGAACTATATGAAATAAATAACAATGTTGGTGATATCATGCAACTCGTACTAAACACCCGCGGTTCATACCTTAAAAAGAACAGGAACTGCTTCCTGGTAAAAACCGATGAAAAATCCTTCGAAGTATCGGCAGATAAAGTGGATTCCATACTCATCACTACATCAGCCACTATCACCACCGATGCCGTGAAATTCGCAGTGGAGAATAACATCGATATTGTATTCCTTGACCACTTTGGCGACCCATACGGCAGGGTATGGCATTCCAAGCTGGGCAGCACAGTGCTCATCCGCCGGCGCCAGCTTGAGGTATCTGACCAGCCTGCCGGATTTGATATGGCAAAGGAATGGATGCTGATAAAAATTGACAACCAGATCAATTTTCTAAAGGATTTGAAAAAAAACCGGCCTGAAATGAAAGATACAATTCAGGGATATATCACTGACATTGAAACTCTCAGGGTCGACCTGGCTGTCATGAAAGGCACCCTTGATGAACAGCGAGGTCGGGTCATGGGGCTGGAAGGGATGGCTTCAAGGACATACTTTGCTGCCCTGAACGCTGTCATGCCTGACAGGTGGAAGTTTGCGGGCAGGAGCCGCAACCCGGCTGCAGACGAGTTCAACTGTTTACTGAACTATGGATATGGCGTGCTGTATTCAATGGTGGAAAAGAGCTGCATAATTGCGGGACTGGACCCATATGTGGGTTTCATACATACAGACAATTACAATAAGAAATCACTTGTTTTCGATCTGATCGAGATGTACCGGATCCATGCTGACAGGACGGTTCTAAATCTGTTCGCAAAAAAACAGGTAAAAGAAGATCAATTTGATACAATCCCAAACGGATTAACACTTAATAAAGACGGTAAAGCTGTGCTTATTCAGGCCATCAATGAACGGTTTGACAGGACAAAAAGTTACCACGGCAGGAACATCAAAGTAAGGAATACTCTTCAATATGATTGCCACAGGATTGCGAACAATTTGATCAGGTGATGAAATGCTGGTCTGGGTTGTTTATGATATTGTTGAGAACAAGATACGGAAGAAAGTAAGTGATTCGTGCAAGAACATTGGACTTTACCGGGTGCAGAAAAGTGTATTCCTGGGGGAATTGAATGCGAATAAGCGTGATTCTCTGGCGCTTCAATGTGAAGAATTAATCGACGCTGATGTTGATTCGGTCTATATTTTCCCAATGGATGAGCAGTCTTTCAAGCAGGTAAAGTTGATAGGTCAGGCATTTAATAAGGACCTTGTCAGTGATGAAGTGATCACAATGTTCTTTTGAGGCAGTTATGGAAGATAGAGAAACGATCATTACGATATCTGATGTACTGGAGTACCTGTTTTGCCCTCGTTTTATTTATTACATGTACTGTCTTGATATCCCTCAACATGAAGAACAGCGGTTCAAGGTTCTGAAGGGCAGGGAGGTGCATGAAACCAGGAGAATGACAAATCAGGAATATGTAAGGAAGAAGCTCTATTGTATAAGAAAGGAGCGAAGTGTGTTTATTGCGTCCAGGGAGAATCATATTAAGGGAATTGTGGATGAAGTGTTATTCCTTGAGGACGGTACTGCTGCTCCGCTGGAGTATAAATATGCTGAATTCAAGGATAAGGTTTTTAAGACTTATAAGTTCCAACTTGTGCTGCACGGTCTGATGATAAAGGAGAACTACAACATTGAGGTGAACAGGGGTTATATTTGCTATATCAGGAGTAATAATCTGGTTAAGCAAATTGATTTCACACCATCTGATTTTATGAAAGGTGTTGAAATTGTTGAGAGCGTAATCGATATTATAGATAAGGGAGAATATCCTAAAACTTCAAGAAATTTAAGAAAATGCATTGATTGCTGTTACAGGAATATTTGTGTTTGACTTTTTTCTTGTTTTTATAAATGATTTGATAATTAATCAGTAAGATTTTTAAGTACGAAAATGAATGGATTATTAGCGATATTTTGCTAAAATCGGGGCTAAATATGCGCTATCGCAGACCAACATCCACTAAAACAAGGATTGAAAC
>JACUTQ010000170.1 GCA_014859725.1 Methanosarcinales archaeon
TTTTTTGATATTTTGGGTCCTGATCTTCTTTTTCAGATATTATATCCAGGAATCGCTGGAGAACATTTCTCTCCTCAATGGACATTTCTTTGAAGATATCACTGACCTGTATGTCTTCATTTTCATCTTCATCTTCTTCTTCCGCTTCAAGGTTTTCGTGCTTAATCCCAAGCATGGCCTCTGAAGTCCGTTTTCCAGCATAAAGAGTGCTGCCTACTCGCCGTAGCAGTAATGTTTTTAAAAAACCTCCCCCCCGTGATCTTTTTGAAAATAAGTGACAGAACTCTTCAGCGAGTTTATATGCATCATTGAGATAAGTAGTCAATATTATCGCATCGCGAATATCCTCTCCCTGCAACTCCACTTTTATAGGTTTGAGGTATGGTTCATTTGTTTCATCATTTATTGTATTTTCAAGGAACTTTCGGGTCCTTCGAACAATATGTCTGATAAAAGGATTATGGTCTTTCATAAAATCCCTTGAAAGTTTCCTCACCCTGTCTTTCTCAGGTTCTCTTAATTTAATATAGTCCGAACCCGGGACAGTTACCACATCATTTCCGATATTAAAAGCACGGCGAATAATTTCAATATCCCGGTTCTCGGAGGAAGGTGGTAATGGATTGCGTATCCAGTTCCACCTTTCCATTTCATCTTCCGGCAATTCTTCTATTCCAGAAACAAGGTCAAGAGAACGCACTGCATCCCTCTGCCATAGGCTTGATTTGTTCCCAAGTACGGATTCATTATTACCTGATGAAAGTATCTTCAAGAGGTCCCAGGCTTCGATAGGATAGAGCTGTACAGGAGTGGCTGTTGCCAGGAGTATACTTTTAGATTTACCTCCCATTACCTGCAGAAATGACAGGAGGTTATTGGGTTCAGGGCTTTCTTTCTCCTTGTTTGGACCAAGATTTCTTCTGCGAGCATGGTGTGCTTCATCTACAATAATGCAGTCATAACTGAGTTCTTTGATATATTCTATAGTTTTAGACCCCTTTGTGACAAGACCATATGATACAACTCCAATCCTGCGCGGACATTGTTTTATTCCTTCCTGACCCATAATCGGGTATTCAATACCCTGCTCATCTACCCATTGTTTCCCGGTCCAGACCGCAGATGGGAGGTCAAGCCTCTCTGTCATCTCGTCCTGCCACTGCCAGATCAATGTCTTCGGAGCCAGTATCAGGATCGGTTTGTCTCCGGTAAGTGCTATTAATTGGGCTACCATTGCAAGCTGGAGTGTTTTCCCCAACCCTACCATATCGGCAAGTACAAAGCGGGCACCATGTGGACCCTGATGTGCATCGAAAGCTAATTTGATGAAATATTTCTGGTGCTCCCATAGTCCGAGGTCGTTCCTGTATACAGGCAGTTCCACAATTGATGATGCTGGCTCCGGGTCTTCCCTCCAGTCTTCAATTTTTTGAATTACCTCTCGTTTTGCGATCCTGCTGATATCTTCAATGACAAAATCAGCTAAGTCCCGGGCGTCAGGGTGTATCCAGAGTGCATCGAATTCTTCCTGCACCCACTGAACCGCTTCCGGTGAATCATCTTCCCAGATAAGCTCATAGTTAAGTTTCCAGGCATGGTAGGTCTCATTGGCGCTTCCGATGAAGGACGTTTTTTCTCCATTTTGCAGGGTGATGACACCACCTTTGCCATGAATAAGTCCAAATACAGTATCAGGAAGCACCTTTACCTCAAGCTTACCTGATCTGAGCAATTCATAGAGTTTTGCAAATCGGCCCTTTGCTTTTGAACCATAATTTTCCGGTTCTGCAGCACACCACTCCCTCCGCATGGCTGCGTGTGCAGCACGGCTGGTCTTCACATCCCTTTCATCAAGCTGGGAATTACAGACCATACGGACAGTACCTTCCATGCCCTCAAGGTTCTCTCCGGCGATCTCAAGAATGGATGAACTGAAGTATCCTGCAATTCTATCGTAGTTTTTCGCTCCTACGAGGCGTTCGTTCAGGAATGATTCTGCGAGTTTTTGTTTTCTTGATGAGAATCGATTGATCATTTAATTTCTTATCCCGGCGTTTATAATTTCAGACATGGTCATTTTCAACAGCACCTGCAAGTAGTCTGGCAGCTTCTGCCTCCTTTTTCCAGTGCTCCATGTTGCTGCCCATACCGATATTTGATATGTACCTGAGCAGTTCGATGATCTCCTTCCTCTTATTCCAGTACTGCTGCCCCAATTCGGTATGCAACCAGATTCTTCCGGCTGAGGTTTTTTCATTCTGGAGTGTTTCATGAATAGCAAACAGGATATGCCTGACCATCGAGCTGCCAAAGCCTTCATCACCAAGGTTTCGGTTCTTGAACTCGCTGGCTGTCTTGAGCCTGGTCTGGTTGGCTTTCCCGCTTTCCTGCATACTTCTATACTCTCTGATACCGAATCCCCGCGCAAGTTCCTGGTATGCACCGGTTCGATATTCACCATGGCTTTCGATCTCAAGTCCCTTGATGTAGAATCTCTCTTCTGGTGTAAGTTGTTTCCAGATGTGTGTTTCAATACCGATGGGAACCAGATAATCACATGCGATTTTTACAGCGTTCTCGATGACCTCTTCGAGAGGGTTCTTTTCCCCATTCTGCCTAACTTTATAGAGCTCACGGTGGATATCTATGTCTTCTATGTTTTTGTACTTTGTAAGCACTCGAAGTGCAGCAGCGTAGGCTGCTAACTGGTAATCGGTATCAGCAAAGTTAGGGTCTTCTTTATCTTCGAGTGCCAGCATCTGTTCAAGTTGTCCTTCGACCTCGAATTCAACCTCTGGATATATTTCATCGAGGAAGGCTGTCTCATCTAAGGTCTGTTTGCGAAGGACAAGGAGAACAGTACCCTGAACATAGTTTCCGGCTTTTATGGCAGCATCTGTTTCTGTTGCAATGCACCAAGCAGCTGTAACCTGAAGACCTGATGCCCAGAGAATTAACGCAAGGTCAGCCCAAACACTCGCATTCTGGTGAGTGAACATAACAATCTGAGCACCATTATTAGGCATGTGGTTAGCAAGGTTACAATAGGTTTCAACCATTCCTCTGCGGAAATCTTCACCAGAGCCTTTTATTGCCAGAGCACGTTTGGAATCAATATACCAATCTGGAAAAACAATTTTAAGGGTTTTGTCATACCATGCAAGGAAAAATTCAGATAGTTCATGATAGTTAATCGCATCAGCATATGGTGGATCAGTAATCCATAAATCACAAAGTTCATTTAATGATCGTGCGTCAATAGGATTAACTTTTTTATTTGCTGATATTGCCACAGATTTTTCTTTTGATGGATCTATTTCAACTATTGTTCTGTGACAGTAATTGAATATAGGATTTAAGGCCTGATTTAAAAAAACATTTGAATGCCCTTCTTTGGAAGGATGAGGATTCCATATCAATAATTTACATCCCAATCCCTTTCGATCAGCTAATTTGCCTATTTCGAGTAGGTTTTCTATAAAAGATATCTCATCAGGATTTTTATTATACCATTCTCGTGAATACTGCATAAAGAGGGCCAGTAAGAGCAACTGCCTTGGATTAAAGAGGTGATCCCAGTGTGTCCAACCGCGTTCTCGCATCAGTCTTGATGTTTCATCCCCTTCTTCAATTTTCATACTGGGGATGTATCCCTCTTTCTGCCATTCATCAAATCGGTCTTTGAGCAATGAAAGAACCTTTTCTTCACGCATAAGGTCATGGATATCAGGTGCAAGATAGTGTTTTCTTGTCTGAAACCTGCCCTGCTCATCAGTATACATTTCTACCCATCGAATACAGTATAACCGTTCCTGGAACACATCGTCCGGATGTGGTACAATATCATCATTTTCCCAGTGGCGAAGCCTTTCACCGCGTAGACTGTCGATTGTGATAGGCGTTTTATGTGCTGTGCAATCGGGATTTGGACATTTAAGCCTTGAGTCTTTCACGGTCCCATTTGCCTCTGCATTATTCATTTCTGCCAAAGAAGCATTGGATTTAATTCTTATTTCAAAAGAATTTTTGTAACTATTCAGCCCCACAAATCATGGCTACTGATACCGAAATGATATTTGGTAGCTTTATGTAAAGAATTTATAGCTAATGTCTTCCGATATCGATTTAGAAATTCCCAAGATATCAAAGAAGTAAAGCTTGGTGGCTATTGATGGCGTTTTATAGGCTGAATAGTTACGAATTTTTTTCTTCATCAGGAACAAGAATAGCAATGGTATTGGTTTTCTCGTATATCCCCTATTGCCGTAGTATAGTAAATTGACAAGCCTTCTTTACCG
>JACUTQ010000171.1 GCA_014859725.1 Methanosarcinales archaeon
GCAAGTCCGGTTCTTAGAAGAGGGAGAGCGAGTAATCGCTCTTTCTTATTCGGCTCTAATCCGTTCCATCCGTGTTCCTTCCTCCTTGATGAATACTATTTCATCAACCCAAACAACCATGCCCATAACCAGCCTCTTCCATATTTTGCTGCCACATGTGCACCTCTGTTTATGAAATCGTCAATCAACAAGTTCAATTTATACAGACAGGTTACAATTTGTAGGACACTACCGAAGATCTTGTTGACAAAATCGACCGTAAACGTGTCACTGTCAAAGTGGTCTGGGACTGGGAAAATGGCAATGCAAGTCCATCATATCCTCAACTGGAAAAACTTGCCTACAAAATATTCAAACGGCCTCTGGCTTTGTTTTTCTTTCCTGAACCACCTGAAGAAGAAAGTCCAGGGCAGTCTTTTCGTACATTACCCGGACAGGAGATTGACCTGATGGAGCCCACAATTAAAGAATTCCAGTTTGTAAGATAGAGGGCTGCGCAAAAAGTAACCGTATCTCTTAAGTATTGTAACTGTATAATATATATTCCACTTTAAAAACACATTGTCAACAGTGTGTTAAAAATACGATTTCCTTATATAAGTTGGAAGAAAATAACGCATTCAGAAAATGAATAGATGAGGAGTTATGGGCAGTATAAATAGGTTAATTTTGTTGATATTCGGAGTGTTATTTTATATTGTCATACCTGCTATACCTGGTGCAGTACTCTGGTGGTTCTTAAAGCCGGTTATGTTCTGGGAAAAGTTCGCATGGGTCGTAACGTCAATGATGTTTTATATAATAATATTTTTATTTATTATTAGTTATATATTGGATATGATATACAAAGAAGAGACTATAGATGAAAATGAAGAGTAAGAACGTGCTTAATGTCTGGCATTGTAACTTCAAAATTCTCTCGCAGTGTATTGGATTTATCAGGAATGCAACTTATGCGCAACCCTCGGAGAGATATTCAAAGTACAGCATTTTCAAGCAATGATTCGAAATAAAGAAAGACTTCAGGGCAAAGGTCGATCTGGTACGTTACTACTGGAAAAGTTAAAACAGATCGATGAGGCGTTAGCGGGAATCGAGTGGCACTTTCCCTGCATCAGTTCGCCCGACGATTTCATTGACAGTGAGAACGGGGTGGACCTGCTGGAAAAGATCACAATCACGCTGATATCCATCGCGGAAAATTTCAAAAAGATGGACAGAGATACCAAAGGGAAAAAACTTGCTCAACGCTATCCTGATGTTAACTGGTCTGGCATCAAAGGTGTGGGTGACATTCTCTCACGCGAGCCCTTCTATATCGACGCTGAGGAGATTTTCCACATCTGTGCCAATGATCTGCAGCCTTTGCGCACTGCTGTACAGGAAATGATAACGGAGTTGAAAAATGGCCATTCACCCTGATTTTCCCACATCCCCTCACAGCATTCTAAATCCGGACATCCGCTGGTTCCCGGCTGATGAAGCATTCAGGGAATCAAGCTATGATAAACTTCTACCCCCTCTTGTGCATGAGCTACGCAAAAAGGTCAAAACATGGAGGGACAGTGGTTATGACGGTGCAAGCGACACAAGCATATCCCTGCTGAACTGGTGGTTTAAAACAGAACACCTGCTGCCTAAGGCTGATGGAACAATCGTCTCGTTCCAATATTATTTCGCGCAACGAGAAGCAGTAGAGACGGTTATTTATCTCTATGACGATGTAAAAGTAAAAGACAAATACAACCTTCTGCGCTATGATTCTTCTGAGGCCATATCTGCAAACATGTTTGACGAGGATTGGAGACGTTTTGTAATAAAGATGGCTACCGGCAGCGGAAAGACCAAAGTATTGAGCCTTGTACTTGCATGGTGCTATTTCCATAAACTTTACGAGCCGGATTCGGAATTGGCCCGTAACTTTCTAATAATCGCCCCTAACATTATCGTACTGGACAGGCTTAAAACAGACTTTAATGGTCTGCGCATTTTTTCGCACGATCCAGTACTACCTGACAACGGCTATGAAGGGCAGAACTGGCAGGACGACTTCCAGTTGACATTGCATATTCAGGACGAGGTCAATATCACTCGCAAGACAGGGAATATCTTCCTGACAAATATTCACCGTGTGTATGCCAGCAATTACGTGGAACCAAGCTTTGAAGATGATGATCTGACAGATTACTTCCTCGGCAGGCGACCCACTGGTAAAACCACCGATTCCAAGGTGGATCTAGGGGATATTGTCCGGGAAATTGACGAACTGGTGGTACTCAATGATGAAGCACACCATATTCATGACAAAAGTCTGGCATGGTTCAAATCAATTGAAGATATTCACAATCGACTAAAGCAAAAAGACCATTTCCTTTCCCAGCAGATAGATTTAACAGCAACCCCTAAACGCACCAATGGTGCCATTTTTGTACAGACTGTATCAGATTATCCGCTTGTGGAGGCTATAACTCAAAACGTGGTCAAACATCCGGTATTACCGGATTCTGCCAGCCGGAAAAAACTGATCGAACGGCAGAGTGCAATTTTCACCGAAAAGTATGCAGATTATTTAAATCTGGGAGTTGAAGAATGGCGCAAAGCCTATGCCGAACATGAAAAATTAGGTAAAAAGTCTATTATGTTTGTCATGACAGACGACACGAAAAACTGCGATGAAGTTGCAGAATATCTCAAAGGCAATTTCCCAGAATTAAAAGATTCGGTTCTGGTTATTCACACCAGGAACAATGGTGAGATTTACGAATCAAGCACTAAAAAAGCAAACGACGAACTGGAAACACTCAGAAAGCAAGCTAACGAAATAGATGCGTGGGAGAGCCCATATAAAGCCATTGTATCGGTGATGATGCTAAAAGAAGGATGGGATGTCAGAAATGTGACCACTATAGTAGGTTTGAGGCCCTATTCATCCAAAAGCAACATCCTGCCAGAACAAACCTTGGGCCGTGGTATCCGCTGCATGTATCCCGGGTCAGGCTCAGAAGAATATGTCAGCGTTGTCGGAACAGATGCTTTCATGAAGTTCATTGAATCCATACAGAGTGAGGGCGTTGAGCTTGAGCATAGGCCAATGGGTGAAGGAACAAAACCAAAAACACCACTTATCGTTGAAGTGAATAATGAAAAATCAAAGGAAGAGCTTGCCAAACTTGATATCCGGATACCTCTGCTAACTCCGCGTATATTCAGGAACTATAAGAATCTTGAAGACTTGAATCCAGCCACATTTGGGTGCGCGAAAGTTGAATACAAGCAGTTTTCAGAAGAAGAAAAACGTGATATTGTTTTCAAAGATATAACCACAGGCGAAACCACTCATACGACTACACTTGATTCAGTTGTCATCACTGACTACCGCAATGCCATAGGATATTTCACTCAGGAAATTATGAAATACCTTAGTCTATTCAGTGGTTATGACATCCTATATGGCAAGGTAAAGGAATTCACACAACACTTCCTGTTTGATAAGGAAATTGAACTTGATGATCTAAACACAGTGAGAAATCTTTCTGAACTGGAAGCAACAAAGACTGTAATAGAAACTTTCAAGAAAATGATAAACGAATTGACTGTGCAGGATAAAGGTAATGCTGAATTAAAGGATGATTATATAGAATTAAATAAGACAAGACCATTCGTTGTCAAAGATCAGGGGTATATTGTACCACAAAAAAGTATTTTCAATAAAATTATAGGTGACAGTCATCTTGAGCTAGAGTTTGCCGCATTTCTTGAAGGTTGCAATGATATAATTTCATATGCTAAAAATTATTTTGCCGTGAATTTCCGTATCGATTATGTGAATGCCGATGGTAATATATCAAATTACTACCCGGATTTCATTGTTAAGAAATCTGAAAATGAGATTTATATTATTGAAACAAAAGGGCTGGAAGATCTGGATGTTCCATTAAAACTGAGCCGCTTAAAACAATGGTGCGAGGATATTAATCAATCGCAAAAAGAAATAATATTTGATTATGTATTTGTTGATGAGGATAACTTCTACAAATACAATCCATCATCTTTTGAACAGCTGGTGAATACATTTGAGGAATACAAAAGTGAATAATAGCTCTCCATCAGTTGCAGCATAATAGTATTAAATCATACCTTAATTTTCTAAATACGCCTGAATTGAGGCGAAAAAAATCCTAAATTCCCGTTAATTTAGGCACCATACGTTGTTTCAGAATGTTCGAGACTTTTTATTTTCTTGTGATTGAATTAGGAACTAGCCAGAATAAGTAA
>JACUTQ010000172.1 GCA_014859725.1 Methanosarcinales archaeon
ATTGATCAAACTGGATAAATCCGGTAACTGGATGTTCAAAGTCAGACACGCTGATCCGGGCAAGGGCGTTGAAGACCAGTATGATGAAAAGGTGATCACTGCGATTCTCACTGTTATGGGAGTTCATTAAAGAGGCTGATATGATGGAAAATAATACAGGAGTACTTGTACTCGGACATGGCAGTTCACTTCCCTATAATAAAGAGGTTGTGAATGCTGTGGCCGACATGATAGGAAAATGCAATGGAAATACGGTCGTTAAAACCGCATTTTTAAATATTGATACTCCGACCCTTCATGAAGGGCTGAAAAGTTTTGAAGGAACCGGAGTTAACAGGATTGTGGCACTGCCCTGTTTCCTGGCGCCGGGTGTTCACACCACAAAAGATATTCCGCGAGTTCTCGGGATCGAGGAAGGTGATAACAGGACCATGGTTCAACTCGGTGGAGCTGACATCGAACTTGTGTATGCAGAGCCGTTGGGTGCGGATCCGTGCATAGCAGGTATAGCCTGCAGAAGGATTGGAGATGCTCTTAATAATCAATCAGGTATGCCAGACTGGGCACAACTCTGGGAGCAGGGAATGCGGGAGTCCAGCTGGATGGATGATATTGCTCAGCAGGCAAACTCGGTCAACGAATACTGGGATGATCAATCGCCACGGTATAATCGTGGACATGATGCATACCGCTCCCCTGTTGTTGACAGGCTTGAGAAGTATATCGAGACAACGACTACTGTACTGGATATCGGCGCTGGAACAGGAGCACTTACGATACCTCTGGCTAAGAAAGTGAACAAGGTGGTGTCAATTGAACCGTCTGCAGGTATGCTGGATTATCTCAAGAATGCTGCTTCAAAGGAAAATCTGGATAACATCGAATTTATCAACAATACCTGGGAAGATGCAAAGATATCAGGACAATATGATATCGTTGTCTGCAGCCATGCTCTTTATTTTATAACTGATATGAAAAAATCGCTGCAGCGCATGATCGACGCAACAGGAAAGTATCTGTTTTTGATGATCGGAGTACATGAGAGTAACGATAGATACGGGGATATCTGGAAGATCATCAAAGGAACTTCATATAAACCCGGTCCGGATTACATCAATATCTATAATCTTTTAAGAGAGATGGGCTGGTATCCTGAAGTGCAAATTATAACAACCACAATGGAATGCGCTGATCTGGATGAGGCGGTCAAACTCGCGACCTCGCATTTCGATGAGTCAGATATTCTTGCAAAAAAGGACGCCATTCGTTCATACATATCTCAGTTTATCCAGCAGGAATCAGATGGAATGTTCAGATGGAAGGATTCGTTTAAATCGGCATTAATAGTGGTGAATAAAAATGTATGAGAATCCAGGTATAAAAGATGTCATCAAACAGAATTGGGATGAATCTTCTAAAAACTATGATCAATCTCCGGGACATGGAATACACACTGAACAGGAAAAAGAAGCGTGGAAGAACCTTCTGACACTGGCGGTCAGATCTGATAAACAAAAGATACTGGATGTAGGTACCGGCACTGGCGCTATGGCACTGGTTCTTGCTGAGATGGGACATGAGGTAACAGGAATTGATCTATCTGATGGTATGTTGAACAGAGCAAAGGAAAAGGCAAAACAAGCTAATCTTCCTGTGAAATTCGAAATTGGGGATGCTGAAAAACTGTCTTTTCCAGATAATACTTTTGACGTGGTGATTAACCGTCATCTGTTATGGACACTTCCACACCCGGAAAAAGCAATCAAGGAATGGAACAGGGTATTGAAGTCAGGGGGTCAGGTGGTGATCCTTGATGGGAATTTCAAGAATTACAATCTATACCGGAAACTCTGGCGTTATTGTATATCAGTGCCGTTGATTCTTATTACGGAACGAAAGAATCCATTTCACCAGAGATACAGCAAAGATCTTGAGCAGCATTTGCCAATGCGGCAAAGAGAACGTCCACAGGCAGACATTGATCTTCTTAACAATGCCGGATTCCGGGATATCGGTGTAGTGAATGAAACGGTTGCAAGAACATACTCATTCCTGGATCATCTCAAATATGGCTACTGGGGTGGACATTTTCTGATCAAAGGAGTAAAACAATAACAGGCGGTGAATTCTATGATATTTAAAAATAAATTTAGTACATGCATAGTCATAAGTCTGCTCTTAATCACCAGCGTGATGATGGGCTGTATAGACAATTCTGACCAGGAATCGGCATCCTCATCGATACAAACCGATGCAACAGAGATGAAGCAGGTGGATCAGGTGTTGACGGTAGGCGCACAGAAAGACTTTAAGGTTGCTTATGAAGGCAGATCGTTAGTCTTTGAGACACTTATGGGTGTGGATAAGTACGGAAACCCGGTACCAAAGCTTGTTGAGTCGTGGGACATCTCTGAAGACGGCAAGATATACACCTTCCATCTGAGGAAAGGTGTTGTGTTCCATGATGGTACACCCTTCGATGCTAAAGATGCAAAATTTTCTCTCGATATGTATATGAAGACGGCATCATTCAGGAATTATGTAGACAAGATGGAGATCGTTGATGATCATACCCTCCTGGTGACTTTTAACAAATATTATGATACATTTTTGCTCGATATAGCAAGCGATTCTAGCAATGTCGTAAGCCCGTTAGCTGTTGAACCTGAATGGGATCCGGACGGCAAGATCGTGGAATATATTGGAACAGGTCCGTTTAAACTTGTGGATTACAAGAAAGATCAAGAGGCTGTACTGGTAAGAAATGATGATTACTGGGGTAAGAAACCAGAACTTGAGAAAGTTATATGGAAAACGGTACCAGATCCATATACACAGATAATAGCCCTGAAAGCTGGCGAACTTGATATAATCGGCGTAGGTGAGCATCACTCCAGCATACCCTATATAGAACTGGCAAAACTTGAAGAAGACCCAAACATCGGGGTGATGATCCAGTCCTTCGGGCGTTATCAGGTTATTGAATTCAACTGTAAAAAGGCACCTTTCGATGATAAAAGAGTGAGATCTGCTTTTAATTATGGGATTGACAGGGAATTGATAGTCCGGACGCTCTTTGCTAATGCAACTGAACCGGCATATGTGATCACAGCTCCCTGGTTTAAATGGGGACCCGGAAATATTAAGGAAGGTTACACGTACAATCCTGAAAGAGCAAAGCAGCTTCTTGCAGAAGCCGGGTGGGAAGACACCGATGGTGACGGAATACTTGACAAGAATGGAAAACCGTTCGTTGCCGAACTCATTGTTCCTGTTGGTGAAGCAAATGCTGATGTTGTCTCTGTCTTCTTGCAGTCGGAATTGAAAAAACTCGGTGTCAAGATGGATATTTTGACCCTCGAGAGCGGTGCGGCTGGAGATAAGAAAAGTGCAGGAGAATACGATATGTATGTACATCACAGCGGCTGTCTGCCTTCTATACCCGGAGGTGTCTCGCCGGGAGGTAAGTATTATTCCAAAAATACAAACTGGGCATGGGAATATGCATACCACAGCAATGAACTGGATGAATTGATTGAAACAGCATTCTCTACCCCCGATGATGTACGGCAACGAGAGGCACTTGACCAGGCATGGTTACTACTACATGATCAAGCGCCGTGCATTCCACTGTATGACATCGTGAAGCCTGTCGCTTTCAGGAACAAGGTACATGGATTTACGTTCCCTGCCACGATGTTTGAGACTAACCTGCAGGATATTGAGATAAGATAAGGCGATAGGCATATGAAAAAATTTATAGCAAAGCGCCTGGCTATTGCGGTAATCGTAATGCTTGGCGCCTCGCTGCTTTCTTTTCTATTGCTATATCTTGCACCAGGCAATCCAGCTCATGCCATACTTACTGCTCAACTCGGTCAAGATCCCAGTCTTGAAGAAGTTGCATTCTTTATGATGAAAAATGATCTTAACAATCCCTTTCTTGTCCAGTGTTCCCAATGGCTGTATATGATCACTCATGTCAATCTCGGAACATCTTTCAGGACAGGGGAGCCGGTTTTGATGGAATTTATTGACAGGTTCCCGGCAACATTTGAACTGGCATTGACTTCAATGGTGATAGCCATACTTATTGCAATTCCTGTCGGAATTCTTTCTGCTCTTAAGCAAAACTCGATGCTGGATCACAGCAGCAGGTTTGTGGCACTGGTGGGTGTCTCTATGCCCAATTTCTGGTTGGGATTGGTGTTGATCCTGTTCTTCTCGTTGAAACTTGGCTGGTTCCCCTGTTTTGGTTATGGGACTA
>JACUTQ010000173.1 GCA_014859725.1 Methanosarcinales archaeon
TATTAATTTACCCATACCAGGAGAAAGAATATGAACAAACGTTGGGATAAAGCTTGTGGGGTAGATGTTCACAAGAGGTTTATCGATGCAACCATCCTGACTTCAGATGGAACCAAGAAGCATAGACGCTTTTTAACAAACATAGAAGGTCTAATGGCTTTCAGGGATTGGTTGATAGAGGAAGATTGTCCAGTTGTCGCCTTAGAATCCACTGGCGTCTATTGGATACCTGTCAACACTATTCTTGAAGGAATTGTGAAGGTTCTTGTAGCAAACGCCTATAAAGGGTATCGCCCCGATTTATGTGACATGTACGCTAAGGAATTAAACGTCTTTATTTGCCAATATTTCTCTTTTTAAGGGTACCAAGGGTATCACGGCCATTCATGCGAAAATACACGCTAAGGTCTTTTACCAGTTGAATCCGTGGCAAAATGGATATTTAAGCTTTAAATGGCAAATAAATGTATATTAATAGCCAATTTTGTATCCACTTCAAATTAGAGGGTAACTGGCAATATTTAAACCGTAACTTCGCTTGTTTTAAGTAATATGTACTGTCAAATCCAATTTTTCTATGATTTTTCTGGATTTTTTTGGAATTTCAGATAGAATCCATTTTCCCTCAATTTTAAGCTTGTAGATTCTAGATAAATGAAGAATAACATCCTTCGGGGATAAGTTTGTCAAAAGGTCTTTATTGATAAGTAGTTCGTATATCTTATAATAAAGAAGCAGTGACACAAAATTCACAAACATCCATCCCTGAAGATGAGCTTCATCTCTCATATACGACCTGTCAGCATGGAGCAAATTTTTAAAAGTGTCAAATAGAGACTCAATTTCCACTCTAGCTTTTAGATATTCAAAGACTTCATCAGCGTGGAATGATATTTTTGCCACAACAAGGGTATCACGGCCATTCGTGCGAAAATATACGCTAAGGTTAAATATTAGTTTAAACACGATTTTAAACCATTAAATAATAGATAAATCTATTTTCTGCTATAATGATTCCTTTCACCTGAAAATATGTTGATTTTATTTTTATTTTATATTAAACAGAAAATATACGTTAATATTTTCATAATTTCACTAAATTTGGATTAAGAACATATTCACCATAAAGAACCACATTATCCCAAGCTATAGGGCTTATATGTTCCATAAAAGAGAGATCTATACTTGAATTCTCAGGATAGTTTTCCATGATTACTTTGTTAATCTCTTTTGCCTGCCAGTAGATGATACAAGCCAAAATCAAATTTAGACAACTGCATGAATTTCTTTGTTCTTGTAAGTCTCGGCTATTGATTCTTCGACGTTTTCCGTAATTAAGATCTCTAGCCAAAGCATGAATCTGTTCCCCTTTCAATAATCCCCTCCTTGTCCTTTGGCGTAAGGATTTATCCGACATATACTGCAAAATATATTCTGTCTTGATGATCCGTCCCAATTCGCGGTTAGCTCGATAAAAATGATTTTTTACTGTATATCCATTAAGTCGCTTCATAGCGGTAGAAGCTGTGACATGTCCGGATTCAAGGGATGCGTAAAAATGTCCTAGTCGATCCCATTGATCACATATCCAGTTAATATGAATTGTACGATCACTTCGATTCACCAAAGGAGATAACGCCTTATAATCTTTATTTTTCTCAATCCGATAGATTCGCTGTTTATGCAAACCGCGGATACGAGGAGAAAAACTTCGGCCTAGCATTGCAAATGCTGCGAAATTGTTTTCTGTATAACCGTGGGTGTCCGTATAATGCTCTTCTAAAGGAAGATCACACTCATTATAGAGCAGACCGTCCAACACGTAAGGAGCATCCCGATCCGTGCATTCGATAGGTATACTGTAAAATGGAGCATAATTGTCAGCCACAAAGGAATAAAATTCTAATGCAAAATCATTAAATTTTGTACTATATGTCTGCTGAAGGACCTTTCTTTTGAATGCAAACCGCTGACCGTCACTACTGGAGGTTTTCCCTACTCCCCACGCCTGGGTTATATCCAGTCGGCTGATAGCATTTACAACCTGGGCCAAGGCCACACGTTGTGCCTCTACGGTGAGCATCCAATCGGTAATATGCTTGATCCGATTATAGGAGACTCCATCTGTTATTTGAGACATGGTATAAGGGCCAATATTACACCCATGTGCCAGGATGGTTGCTAAAATTGCGCATATATCACCAACACTCGGATTCTCTTGTTGAGAGATTGACATAAAATGTCTAGTGATCTTCAGTTCATTGTCAACTTCTATCAAAAGATCCGGTAACTTGACCTCCCTCATGTGCTGGGAAAGCCAGTCCTTTAACAGTAATAGGTGTTTCTCAGATTCGGAATCAAGTTTGTCTATTGAATCAGCGGATAAATACCAGGTATTTTCATCCATCGTCACATATGAATTTTCGGGAAGCAGTTCTAAAAAACGATCAAATGCACGATTCAACCGTTGTGTTAAAAAAGCTTCAACTTCGTTTGCTCTTACTGGAAGCTTAGCTCTCATAAAGAATGCCTCACGTAGTTCATTCCATTTCTTTTCCGGGATGAAAAAATCATCAAACCGTCCAAAACACTTGCTCTGTTTTACGGATAAATTGCCGGCTTTAATTTCATCACGGATAGCTATCAACAAAGCACATTCCCAAGCGGCTTTGTCTATATTTCCATTAACCTCTACAAAGGGCCGAATCTTTTTATGAATGAAATCGAGTGGAACATCTTCTAGCAGCTTTCGCTTATTTTGGTCGTTCATCTCCTGAAGGATATCTACCGATCTAAACAAAGTGGAATTTTCATTTCCCTCCGGAATAAGATTGATATGCTTTATGAAAGCTGGAGAAAACTGGCGGATATAGCTGAACCGTTGTTTAACGATGTTAAAAACATGACTGTATTTTCCAGTGAGCCAGACATTAACTTCCTCTATTTGATTTGTGAGCTTATCCTTACCAATCCTCTGAAAGAGTTCCTTGCGGAGAACTGCATCATCCACACTATCGTCCAAAATAAGTTCCGCTACATCTTTGAATGTGGAAAGGGATTCTCTGATTTTTTTCTGTTGGGCCTTATGATTATTGTCCATATCGATCTGAGCGTGGTTATATATTCTATTGATCAGCTTGTCATACATGTCAACCATTTGATCAACGGTATCTTGGTGAACCTGTGTTAGAAAACATACCAGAATCGCATAGCGTTGGTCAGGGTTCAACCTTCGCAACTTACTGGTTGTCTGGTGTTCCGCATAACGAGTAAGTGATCGCTGAAAATTGTTATTGAGCCAAGACAAGTCTATCTTTAAAATATCAGTAGATATGATGAGATCTATTTTTTTGATAAGGTCGAGGAGTGCCGAGGGAGAAGGTCTTCCCGGTGGCTTTTTAAGAAAGTTAAGATCTGATTGCTGACTATCACCAAGTAATGTGTCCAATTTTTCCAATAATTCTTTGGATAATCCTTGCGAAATTTTCCTGAAAATATATCTCTTTGCCTCTTCCCGCTGCTTTCCAATTAATCTTTTAAGGGTGTCTTCGGAAGGATTTAAAATTCCTTGCTCTTTCAGATATTGTTCAGTTTTAACTTGCAATGCAGCGGTCTGCTCCAATCGACAGGCCTCTTCAAATATAAATTTTTCAATTTTTGTCAGCTCAGCCTCTCCAAACCGCTGCAAACCGAGATAGTTACGTATCTTTTCCCTATGTTCATTAATTGTCGGTTGGCGCTTTTCATAAGTATGAATTAATTTGGAGGGAATATTTAATTGGACACTGACGAAAGTAAGTATATCATCAAAAACTTCAAAGGGTTGTTCTTTAGGAAAACGATTTGTTAATTGGACAAAAGCAAGCTGATATGCAAATCCTAAATGATTATACTGGGATCGGCACTGTTTAATTGTTTCAATATCTTTTTCATTGAAATGAACAACACTCACGAGTTGTTCGTGCGTATATTTGTATCGAAGCGGTTTCATAATTATTTTAAGAACTTCTTTACATATTTTTAATTAAAAATAATTATTTTACTAGAAAACAGATTTATCTGGAATTTAATAATTTAAAATCGTGTTTAAACTAATATTTAACCTTAGCGTATATTTTCACACGAATGGCCGTGATACCCTATATAGTTATCAAAAGTATTGTGCCCGTATTCAAATTCTATTAACACATCAACATCACTACTATTGTCATGACAATTTAATTATGGAACATAATATTTTGACAATTTCTCGTCAGCATT
>JACUTQ010000174.1 GCA_014859725.1 Methanosarcinales archaeon
TTTAAAAACCGTTTTTCAATTTACACTGCATTTGTTTTATTCATCTTCGCACTTAGTCTGTATATTCGTACCGTACTTCCATACGACGCCGTATTCAGAGGCGGCATAGTCGGATTTGCCGCCGACGATGCCGTATTACATATGCGCCTTGTAGAAAATCTGATTGATAATTTCCCGCATAAAATCTGGTTTGAAGCGTTTACATTATATCCAAATGGTCAGGTCTTCCACTTCGGCCCCCTGTGGACATACATGATTGCCATTACCTCATTAATATTGGGTGCAGGCTCACCCAGTCTCGAACTGACAAGGACAATAGGTGCATATTTCCCTGGGATATTCGGGGCATTAGTGGTATTTCCGGTTTATTTCATTGGCAAGGCAGCCTTTGACAGGCGTGTCGGCCTATTATCTGCATTTCTTATTGCAGTAATGCCGGGCCAGTTCCTGTCCCGTTCTGTTATAGGATTTACAGATCACCATGTGGGCGAGGTGTTCTTCAGTACCTTGTTCCTCATGTTCTTTATCATGGCAATAAGATCGGTAAAAGGAAATGATATTTCACTTGCCGACGTTCTGAATAAAAACTGGAATAAACTAAAACTTCCTGGACTCATCTCAATCTTTGCCGGAATTGCTTTTGGATTATTTCTGCTCCAGTGGTCTAGCGGGGTATTCTTTGGAGGAATTGTTGCCATATTCATTATATTACAGTATATTGTCGACCATATGCATGGCAGGTCTGTTGAAGGCCTATGTTTTGTAAGCATTATTACATTTTTAGCTGCATTTCCTCTTGTTTTGATCTTTTTTGATCCCAGAAATTCATTCACTACATACCAATATTCATATCTCCATATTTTAATCACAGCTGGTAGTGCCATTTTTTTCTTACTATTAGGCATATTATCAATAAAAATGCATGAAAAAAAGATGCCTGATTTTTATTATCCAGTTTCGATTGCTTCCATATACGTTATCGGTTTGGTGATATCTAAACTCTTTATTCCTCAGATATACTCAAGTTTCCAGTCATTCTTCTCAATCTTCAAGTCCCAAACAGGCGGTGCCCTTACCATCGCCGAAGCCTCACCCCCAACTCAATGGATGATCTCCGGTAGTTTTCCAGGAATTTTTGAATTAGTATCAACCTACAATCTTGCACTACTTGCCATGATCGTAATCGCAGCACTCCTCATCATTCGCAAGTGGGAACCGGAAAAAGCCCTGTTTTTAATATGGAGCGGCACCATGTTCTTACTCACAACCGGTCAGAACCGATGGTTCTATTATTATGCAGTGAATGTGGCAATCCTGGTAAGTTTCCTTGGCATCAGCCTATTAGACATCTCCGGAATAAAGCATACATTACAAAAATTCTGGAACCAGGTCTCAACACCAGAGGATTTAAAAAATTTCATTCTCTCAGACCTGAAAGCACACCAGATAATAACCGTAATCCTGGTAATCCTCATACTATTCATCCCCAATTTTGCCATTGCATCCCGCACCACACAGGGCGGTCCCATAGGCTATGGCTACTATGAATGGTACGAATCCCTTAACTGGATGCGTTACAACACTCCTGAAACAGGCCTCGATTTCGATACAGTATATGACCGCCCCCCTGCAGATGAGACATTCCAGTATCCGGACACTGCATACGGCGTCATGTCCTGGTGGGATTACGGCCACGTCATCACCTATTTCGGGCACCGCATCCCTAACGCCAACCCCTTTCAGGCAGGTATAGGCGGCGGCCCGGACCATGCCCCGGGTGCATCGTCTTACTTCACTGCCCAATCAGAGGAAGATGGGAATAGAATATTACAGGAACTGGGCATCAACGACAAACCAGGTGCAAAATATATTGTAAGTAATGCATACATGGCATATGCTATTTTAGATGTTATGGCCACCTGGAACAATGCAGGTCTTCGCGAAGGGGGTCAACTCAATTACGGTAATCCACCAACCGAATTAGATAGCTATCTGATGTATATCGAGAGTGTTCAAGGGCTTAATTATCAGCAATTAGTCAATAATGAAGTAATTACTATTACTGCTCTGCCTAGTAGAAGTTATTATAATTCCATGGAAGCACGACTGCATATTCTCGACACCAATGGATTATCCCATTATCGATTAGTACATGAAAGTGCCCCCGCACCCGATACAAAAGGAGGATATCCTGAACCATATTATAAATACAGATATAATACGCTATATGGAGGCAATCTGCCATTGGAATTTACGGGATATGTAAAGATCTTTGAATACGTCAATGGCGCAACCATCACAGGTACTGCCCCTGAAGGTGCTACAGTAACCATCTCAAATAATATCAAGACTAATGATGTAGTAACAGACATGTTCAATTCCAAAGGACGGGTGTTTACCTATACTCAGACCACAACTGCAGTGAACGGAACTTACAGTCTTATAGTTCCATATTCCACCCTTGGTCCGATACCAGGAGAGACTAATTTTGATACCAGGCCGACCGGACCTTATTCAATCACTACCGGAAATGTTACAAAAACAGTTGATGTGGCTGAGCAACATGTGCTGAACGGTGGAACCATTACTGTTAATTTAATGGGATAGTACACTCACTTTGTATTATCTCCAGTAAATTTTTTTAATGGGAAGTTTTTTCATTTTCCTGCCCTTTATATTTATTGTATCTCAATTTCCTAAGAGCAAAAGCATTGTTAAAAGAAGAAAATCTACAATATGCCAACTAAGATACATTTCCCTGGAACCACATACAGTCAGAACAAAGCTGACATAAAGGCAAGTTTTCCAAAAACCTGCAAATGGGACATGAAAGCCCGCAGGGGATGGTTCGGAAAAGACCTGGCTATAATCGCTCACCTGCGATCAGGCGAACCCGGCACTTTGTATCTTGAGGGGAAACAGGAATACATTGACTCTGTGGTTAAAACCTGTAAAAAGATTGTTGATTCATGTCAAATTGAAGTGGTTGATGAGATACCTGACTTTCAACCGTTTGCACCAGGGATGGAAACAATAAAGAAGCAGGGATTGATAGACCTATCGCCCAAGGCCATAAAAAAGGCAAGGATAAAGAACGAGCGTGTAAAGTTGGAAGCTGCTGGGATGCCAGAAGATTTTATAAAAAAATGGATAACTATGATTGAAAAAGAAATCCAGAATCACGAAGAGACAGAAAACTATTAGGTCAGGGTTATCTGGAATTTATTAATTCCTCTGCCTGGCTCAGCATCTTATCCATAATATCCAATCCCTCACGCCAGAAATCTGGATCATCTAACTGTATCGCAAATACCTCTAGCAGATCGCCCGGAGAATCCTTACCTCCTGAAGCCAGAAGGTTCATGTATTTTGGGACAAAATCGTCTCCCTGTTCAATGTACTTCTTATAAAGAGAAAGCACAAGCAGTTCTCCAAAAGCGTAAGCGTACACATATCCAGGGGCTTCAAGAAAATGCGGGATATAGCTCCACCAGAGACTATAATTCTCAGTAAGTGTGACCGAAGTCCTGAACATTTCATGCTGGGTCCTGATCCAGAGTTCACTGAACCGCTCAGGTGATAGTTCACCACTGCTCCGCCTTGCATTATGAATAGCATCCTCAAAACGGTTCATGGATACCTGCCTGAACACAGTAGCGAACATTCCTTCCAATTTATTACACAGGAGAGCCAGTTTCTCATCCCTGCTCTCTGCCTTATCCAGTAGTGACCTGAACACCAACATCTCACCGAACACAGATGCAGTCTCAGCCATGGTCAGGGGTGTCTGGCTATTTAGGTATCCCTGCTGTCGGGCAAGGTACTGGTGGACCCCGTGTCCCAGCTCATGGGCCAGGGTCTGGACGTCCCGGTTATTTCCTGTATAATTGACCAGGATATAAGGATGCACATCTGGAGTGCATGGATCAGAAAATGCACCACCTCTCTTGCCAGGCATAACAGGGGCATGGATCCATCTCTCGGTGAAGAACTTATTAGCTATTTCCTCCATATCCGGGGAAAAGTCGTTATAGGCATTGAGTATTAATTCTTTCCCTTCTTCCCAGAGTATTGTCTTTTCTGAGGAAATGGGCAGGGGAGCATACCTATCATAATCAAATAATTCATCCACTCCCAATAGTACCTTTTTTAATCTATAGTATCTCTGGGGGATGTCATACCTGTCAGTGACAGCCTTCACTAAGGCCTGGACTGTTTTTTCATCAATCTCATTGGCAAGG
>JACUTQ010000175.1 GCA_014859725.1 Methanosarcinales archaeon
TCATTATTGCATATGTTTGAAAAAATTTATCCTTATTATTCTTTTGTTGTTGGGCTTTGTCATTCTTTTTTTGATTGTTTGTTTTGGAAAATGGCAGAGAGGGGTGAAGGATATTTTTCAAAACTCCTTATGCTTCTTATCACAATAAATATCTCGAGGATTTAAAATTATGAGTCTATTTAGAAATATTCGTTGAATCATTTCTGCGACTTCAGTTGCGCCAATATCAATATGTAGCGTTTCCTATTACTAAGAAATATCTAGTGCAGCGACCTTACTTCATAAACCTTCACGCTAGTAATCATCGGACAGAAAATTAGTCCTGCAATTCCCATTGTTATTTCACGCCTTCATATAGCACATATATCACTCAACTCCGCAGGAGGTGAATATATCCGCGTTCATCTGCGGTTAATATTATTCTTAAAGAAAGAACATTGAATGAAATAGAAGATCATGATGAAATCCAAAATGATAGATATTATAACAGATTCAACCAGGCTCATCCTAGAAAAGCAGCCCACTGCAGGCCATGATATCACCCACACGCTCAGGGTAAGAGAACTGTGTTTGCATATTGGACATATCGAAGGAGGAAACCCAGAGATATTGGAAGCCTCAGCACTGCTACACGATATCGGCAGGCCAGCAGAAATACAAAAACCCGGAGTTGACCATGCCGCAGTATCTGCCGGGCTGGCACAGGATATCCTTAAAGATACCGGGTTTCCGGATGATAAGATACCTTCCGTGATCTATGCCATTGAAAACCACATTGATCAATTTGTAAATGAGATCAATTTCAAGGGGGTAATACCATAACCAGACCTATCACACCACTGCTTACCGTGGATATAATCATAATAATGGATAACAAAATAGTGTTGATACAGCGACAGAATCCTCCACATAAAGGTCAATGGGCACTGCCGGGAGGGTTTGTTGAAGTGGGCGAGACCGTGGAATCAGCTGCCGTCCGTGAAGGGAAGGAAGAAACAGGACTTGATGTGGAATTGAAGGGGCTGGTGGGTATATTCTCTGATCCCGGCAGGGATCCCAGGGGACATACCGTATCTGTGTGTTATAAGGCTGTAGGCCGCGGCATTTTGAAAGCCTCATCAGATGCACAGGATGCTTTGCTATTCGATCCGGACAACCTGCCCGCACTGGCATTTGATCACGAATATATAATCAAAACAGCTAGGCTGGAAGACCTTATTCCTCCATTGCCTTATTGATCTGCCGCAATATATCTACCATGATATTCTGGACTCCCTCACTATGATCCCGAGTGGTTGCTTCATCTTCCATGTCAAGCAGCGTGTTCATATTGTTAGTGATATTATGAATTATCTTCAGCATTTCTTCTTTTGTGATAAGGCCGCTGTAATATGAATAGAATAATGTAGTACCAGAACGTTCCAGCTTTTTCTTGAAAGTGGCCCTGGCATTGGACACTTCCTGTCTGGAGTACGGTTCATGGAAAAAAGGTACCAATTCTGGAAGATGTTCTCCGATCCAGGTCATCTCACTACGTCCCTGAGTGTTCTTAAAGTCAGCGCATAATCTGGCTATCACCCATTCACGGGCTGTGAGATGTGTGGTTTTTTTTAAAAGGCGGGTGACCTCAGAATGTTCTTTTTTTTGGATCTTTTTGAATTTTTCATATCTCATAATAAATTCGCCTGCGTATAACAACCAATGAGTTACAGTTAGTATTTCTTCACATAATTTATATACATTACAGAGAAACCATTTAAAACAATGAAGATTCTGATACCTATTGATGGGTCCGAATATTCTAAAAAGGCAGCCCAGGTCGCATTAAGGATTGCCAAAAAACATACCGCTGAGCTTATTCTGATTCATGTTATTGCTCCGTCGGGCCAGGAGCGAAAACCATGGATGGAAATGGGGGCTGAAAATTTGCTGGGAACTTATAAGGATGCAATGCTAAAAAGCGGTCTCGATGCCGATAAAATCACAACAATCATTGAAGACGGCGACCCTTCCTCACAAATAGTTAAGACAGCGGAATTGAATAGTGTGAATAGGATCGTTATGGGTACATACGGAAAGAGCGGGCTCAAGAAAATAGCAGGAAGTGTCACTGAAAGGGTATTGCGCAAATCAAAGGTGCTGGTGCTGGTCGTACCACCGAATTATGAGATAAAAACGGAGTCATGATATGGAACCTCCATTTTTAGCTGCCGTGGACCTTGGCGGGACTAAAATAACTGCCAGCCTGGCAAATAGAGAAAAAATACTGGCCAAAGTATACCAGCCTGCGCAATTGGAAGGGGACAATAAGACAATACCTCAACAGGTGGATTTGTTAATAAGTTATCTTTGTGACTTAAAAGGAATTAGTAAAGATGATATCAATGCTGTGGGAATCGGCAGTTGTGGTCCATTTAAAAAAAAGGAAGGTCATATTACTCTTGTTGCACCAAACCTGTGCGGCGGATTAACCATGGAAAGGGAAGTAATTCCCAACGATTGGACCGAGATTCCCCTTGAAACAGTATTATCTCAGGTATTTCACAAATTGGTTATCGATAATGATGCAATTGTTGCGGCAATGGCAGAAAGGTTGTTTGGAGCCGGCAAAGGAGAAGATGATCTGGTTTATGTTACCTGGAGTACAGGGATAGGCAGCGGCGCATATGTTAACGGAAGATTGATCAAAGGAAAAAACGGAAATGCTCCACATCTTGGTCATATTTATTTAGTGGAAGACGGACCCCTATGCGGCTGCGGTAATTTCGGGGATATGGAAGCATTGGTCTCAGGAGTGGCTATTGCCAGGGATTATGGTGGAACTACTGAGGAAGTATTTTTAGCTTATCGCAGAGGTGATACAAGGGCAAAAGAGATTATAGAAGGGGCTGCAAAATATTTTGCCCGGGGCCTGGCATCAATTAATGCAATTCTGGATACAAAGGTTTTTGTGATCGGCGGCAGCGTATTTATGAATAATATTGATATTTTGACACCTTTAATAGAAAATGAGTTTTATAAATCATTCCCGGCTTTATCAGATGGCGTTAAGATCAGGCGATCCGCACTGGATACGTATCTGGGGGATATGGCAGCGTTAAGTTTGGTCATGCCCGATGATTGGATTAAAGTATGGCAGGACGAAAAACCATGGGAACATGCTCCTGAAAAGATCATATTGGAAAAATGGTAAAAAAATATCTTTATAATCTATTTTTCAATATAACTTAAGAATATATTTATTTGGTCAAAACCCAAAAACTATTATTATGCTCACCTTTATTGGAATCGGATTGTTCGATGAAAAAGACATCTCTGTCAAAGGACTGGAGGTAATCCGGCAGGCAGAGGATGTATATGCAGAATTTTATACCTCAGTGCTTACAGGAACCACTGTTGGGAAGCTGGAATCATTTTATGGTTGCAAGATAAATCTATTAAGCAGGGAAGATGTAGAGCAGCAGCCTGAATGGCTGCAAAGGGCAAAAACAAAGAATGTGATATTTCTCACTGGGGGCGATGCTATGGTCAGCACCACGCACGTAGACCTGCGCATGCGGGCCCATGACCTTGGGATTGAGACCAGGATCATCCATGGTTCATCCATAATGAGCGCTGTCCCGGGTCTTACAGGACTCCAGAATTACCGGTTCGGTAAATCCGCTACCATCCCCCACCCTTATTCCTATAAGGGAAAGGTCATTATTTCTCATACTCCATACGACACCATTAAGAGCAACTTAGAAGCAAACCTGCATACCCTTATCTTCCTGGACATTGATCCTGAAAAAGGATTTATGACAATAAACCGGGGGTGTGAACTGTTAATGAAAATGGACGAACAGCTGGGAGAACCGGGCATTGCAGATCGCCTGGCAGTAGGAGTTGCCAGGGCAGGTTCGCCACAACCTGCTGTCAAAGCGCTACCCATAAATGAACTTATGGATTATGATTTTGGGGAACCCCTTCATATATTGGTAGTACCGGCAGGTCTTCATTTCATGGAAGCTGAAGCTCTGGTCAAACTGGCAGGGGCACCTAAGAGTATCCTGG
>JACUTQ010000176.1 GCA_014859725.1 Methanosarcinales archaeon
AACGTCGTGTCATGGATGCAAAAAAATAGATTGAGATTAAATCTGTGTAAATCGGTGTTAATCAGTGTCTGAAAAATAACTAATATAATAAAAGTGATGTTACCCACACGATGTTAAAGAGAACCTCAATAAATAAAAAGAAATAAGGGCGATCTCATTGAAATTCGCCGGTACAACATATGGTAATAAATGAAACAGGCATCCTGCATTTCAGCGCCTGTTTCACATTTCTTATTCTATTCGAATTGATACGTTACAGTCACATAAGCACTAACACTTACATCCCCGGGTGTGATGGGTGTGCTTCTTATACTCTCAGCCACCGCATATTCCATATAGGGGGCCGGACTTGTGAGACTGCCGCCGCTTGTGCTTGCCTGGACTGTCCCTGTGATCCTCACATCCAGAGCGCTGGCAAGAATATCAGCATCCGTTCTTGCAGCTTTCACTGCATTTTTCAGTGCCTCCTCACGAGCCTTTTGCCGCGTCTCTAATTTTATAATATTTTCAGGCTTCATCCACGAATTCACTCCCAGAATTTATTCTTGTTCTTTCATTATTTATAATCATCCCCTGTTTTCATTTTTCAACTGGATTAAGTCCTGTTACAGATCCACATGAAAAAGCTCCTGCTCCCAACCATAAGTGCGGACAGAGCAGATCGAGATGGGCACCCAGGCAGAGTGAAGCGGAAGGAAGCAGCAGAAGAGCTGGATAGTGAGGTGCCGAAAGCGTTTATCAGCCTAGTGTATGGTAAACAGTATCGGCTTGAACACATGGACATTCTCCTATCCTTCTACTCTACATCCCCATACGAAATTATCTTAAGAACGGGGTGAAACCACTTGAGGATTAGATATCATCCGGTAAGTGTTCTTACAAAAATAGCTCCCATGTAATGGCCTTTCCAGATCCCTTTTCAATCGAAGCAGGTCTTTCCATGTATCCACATCATACCATTCATTGAGGAGTGATATCGTTTTTCCACAGTTCGCAGCCTTTTCCATGGTTAATTCCGTAACCCTGGAAGTACTCCACGGGATGCCGTGAAATAATTCAGGTATATGGTTGTTAAAACCGATCAGGTAATAACCTCCGTCCAGGCAGGGACCGATCACTGCATCTGCTGTATCAAGACACCTCAAACTCTCATAAATATATTTAGATGGTAGATTTGGACTGTCACTGTCCAGAATAACCACTTTTTTAAATCCTTGTTTAACAATATATCCGGAAACATTTGCCAGCCTTTCACCAAGATTACCTCCTTTTTGAGGTATAAGAGTGAATCCGGCAGGTCGGATACTTGTGAAGAAGTCTGCACTTTCATGGGGAGTATAAGCTATCATAGGACAGATCCCCTCCAGATCCTTAACCTGCTCCAGCTTATCCAGCAGGAAACAGCAGTAAAGGCGGGAAGCGGTTTCAGAGTCCAATGGTGGTGTCAATCTTGTTTTCACCTTATTTGGCCTGGGTGCTTTGGCCATCACGATTACAGCATCCATACTCATAACTTCTTACCTATCAGCCTTCCCCTGCCCACTTTACCTTCATGTGCAGCATTAACCCAATTATTAAGACCCCTATCCACTTCATTGAACATATCTACACCGTAGGTCTGAATGATGGGATCTTTTAGTTCGTTCTTCAGTTTTTTTTGGTAGATGGTACAATGTCGGGCGAAATCAATACTCAGATCTTCCTTTTCTATCACGGTAAAACCTGCATTTAGCAACAGCTCTCCATACCCATCCAGCGTTTCCATATAAGGAAAGACCATGAAGCTATTAAGCTGAATCCATTCCTCATCAGTCATGGTCCCGATCTGTATCCAATCGGTAAAAGCAACAAGACCACCAGGTTTCAGGACCCTGTGAGCTTCTTCTATTAATCGTTCTTTTTGGGTAATATAGCACCATGCGTCCTGCCCCCATACAATATTAAAAGTATCAGCTCTAAAAGGGATATCCAGGGCATTGCCCAATCGATTATGTACCAGATTGTCCAATCCCTCGTCAATGGTCCTCCTCTCTGCTTCATCTACCATTTTTTGTGTGGCATCCAGACCCGTGACATGACATTTATATTTCCTGGCCAGCTGTCTGGCCGGGCCTCCCAAGGCACTGCAGATGTCCAGTATATTGTCATCCTTTTTCACTCCGGCTTTTAATGCCATTTTGTCTGTTTCACTCTCTCCGCCCACATGGATCTGCTCACCCATCAGCATTTCCCAGAGAATACCTCCTGCCCCTTCATAAACTTCGTTGACATCTCCTATGGTAAAATCCAATTTCCTGCCTTTCTTTATGGAATTCAAATATATCAGCTCCTATAGTTATTGGGATTCATCCAGCATCTTGGGTCCTCGGCCAGAATATCACCATTCTCATAAAAAGCGGTAGCTCTGCATCCCCAGCAAACAGAGCTATTTTTACAGATACTACAATGACCTGGCAGATTAGCAGGGTCTCTTAGGTGGGTCAACAGCAGGTCATCCCTGTACTGTTCTACTGCCTGCTCAAATGAGGTGTTATAAATATTCCCGAATCCCTTTCTGATAACAGAGCAGGGTGTCAGGTCACCGTCAATGGTCACGCAGATTATACCCCCGCAATAAAATTTATTGGCATCCATAGTACTCATCGAGAGTTGAGAAGTAGCATAATTTACTTCATCCCGAACCTCGCAGGCTTCTCTGATATCCCGGATACCAGGAATCCATTCAGTATGTTCCTGGGCAAGTCCTGTCTTGCACATCTGGGTCAGACAGGTCCTCATGCCAAAATTATCGAAAAAATATCTGGTAGTCTGCTTAACATCATCTCCGGCCACCAGTTTTGTGAACGTGATACAATTGATCATAGTATCAGGATCCTTTCCAAGGTTTTGGACGTTCTCGACCCCTTTCAGGATGGATTGGATCTTCTTTTTTGGATCACCCTTATGTAGCTTGCCATAGATCTTCTCATCCAGGCTGTCCAAATGCACCGAAATAAACCCTCCTTCTGCTACTTCAACTGCTTTTTTAGCCAATTCAATATTCTCAAGGGGTATTCCGCTGGTCCAGATATTATTCTTTAAACCTTTGTCCATGGCATATGACATCAATTCATACCAGTCACTTCTGAGAAGAGGATCACCACCTAACCAGTCTATAGCCCTCACTTCCATCCTTGCTGACGAATCCAGGATATCTATGATGTTCTGGCTGGGTAGTTCTTTCATGGTAGTATCAACAGATGATGCGTAACAGTAACGGCAGCCTTGCTGACAGGTTAGGTTCGATTCTATCTGGACTGTGTAGACCTTATTTTCCTCAAAATATCTCATTTCCTCAGTATGGTCAGGATGGAAGCATCCGTATGTGATTATAGATTCGTTTTCCATTCATTTTCTCCTTTTATTCCCAATTATTCTCCAAGGATGTTGATGGCGATAAGTGGCAATATTATCATAAGCATGGCCCAGACAAAACCAATTTTTTCCACCTGGAATCTCCCTAATTTCTTGACAAACCTTTCCATTATAGCGAGAATGACCAGAATGAACAGCATGGCATTGAAAACAGTGGTTGACACATGGTGTTCGGCCGGAAGATATAAAGAGAAAGAATCGGGATTAAACCATCTTACCAGAAAAAAGATCAGGGACATATGGGCAAGACCGATATATGTAAAGGTCATCAGGTGAATTTTCAGCCAGGCATTCAATCTGGGATTAGGATGGACCAGTTCAGACTCTCTTCCTTTCTCTGCAAAATAGAGAATAATCATAAGACCCAGAAACCCGATGGCAATACCGGTGGCAGTGCTCCCGGACCAGAAAGCTACCAGGGTAGGTACTATAAAAAATGCAGAAATGAGCGCTATCAACTGGCACGAGATCTTCCTCAAATGGAATGCCATTCCCACTGTAACGAAAGTGATGGGAACTGAGAAATTATGCCCCCACCTGGGATCTTCCCTGAACAGAAAAAAGGCAGGTCCTAACCAGAAAATAAGCCAGGCAACTCCCAGGATCAAGATTCCATTTGCCGAATTCATCACTTTA
>JACUTQ010000177.1 GCA_014859725.1 Methanosarcinales archaeon
TAATATAATAAAAGTGATGTTACCCACACGATGTTAAAGAGAACCAATTTTTATTGATCTCGTTTTGTTCTTTTTATGAGTTTGAAGGTTATCAGGAATATTCTCTTTGAGTATGGGATAAATTAGTTTCGCCCATTGAACATGATTACCAATTTCCTATCTATTCCGGTGGTACTTCATCCACACTGGCATAAATCACAATTTGCTCAATGTCCTCTCTATACTTTAAGTGCATCTCGAAAATATCTGTTTGTCCACTCTTAACATGAAGAACAATAGAGCCACATATTGGCCCACTTTCAGTATTGCATCCAATTAGCTCTCCTTCCGAATTAAGAGCACATGCACTCATCATTATAAAATAATCTCTAGCATACTCATTTTTAATTGTTCCATGGATTACAATACCTAGATCGCCTACGTTAGCTGCATCTGAAAGACAAATATCTTTTTGTGATAGGTAACAATATTTTAGATTCGAATCCTTTAAAAGTAGTTTTGATTCTTTTCCCTCATGGGTGAAATATTCACCAGGCTGTGGTGTTAACTGTAAGATGCCAAAATCCCTTGAAGAAACTGGTTTTAATTCCGAATTTTGATTCTGAGTTGTTAAGTTATTTGTTGCATTTTCTGTAATTTCTGAATTTTCAATACAACCTGTTACAATAATAATGAGTAGCATTAATCCGCTTATCAATAATTTTGAGTTCATATTACTGATTAGATCAGTTAAATACGTATTCAATTTAACCATTGCTTTTTTCACTCTTTTCCTGAATCAAGTGACGGAATCCCGAATTGCTTCACAAAATCCGGGGCACCTCAAAGGTGCATAAATTTTTAGAAATAAAGCTTTCATGAACTAAAAAAGGGGGGTGGAAAGATATATCGGAATTTTTAAAATTCTAGCGATACCGATATATAGTTTATATCGGATATAACCAATTATGACATTTACCGATATAAACTTAATTCATGAAAAGCTTCTTTCACGAATATATGAAAAGAAAAAGCAACTGGAATCAATTCGTCCACTTCCGAGTGATTCTCTCAAAAAGCTCCATGAAGAGTTGCGATTATTGCACACTTATCATTCAAATGCCATTGAAGGAAACACATTAACGCTCTCAGAGACAAAACTAGTTCTTGAAGAGGGTCTTACTATTGGTGGAAAGTCATTAAGGGAACATCTTGAAACTACCAATAATGCCAAAGCCTTCGATTTTATTGAAAGTATGATTGGTAAGAAAAAAAGAATTGACCATATTACCATACAGCAAATTCATGAAATAGTCACATCAGGTATATTAGAAGAAGCAGGTAAATATCGAACAAAGAACGTGAGAATAACCGGTGCGATAAAAACACCTCCTGACTGGTCAAAAGTAGTAAATTTAATAGAAGAGCTTATTGAAAATATCAAAAAAAGTGAAAAGAATCCCATTGAAATATCTGCTTATCTGCATCATAGATTTGTTGAGATCCATCCTTTCATTGATGGTAATGGAAGAGTGGCCAGGTTGTTAACTAACCTTTACTTAATTGGCTTAGGGTATTCTCCAATAGTTATAAAAACAGAGGATAGAAAAAAATATTATAGATATTTAAAAGCTGCGGATGCTGGAAATCTTGGTCCATTTGCTAATTTCATAGCTAAAGCTGTTGATGAAAGTTTCACAATGCTCCTTTCTATTTTAGGAAAAGAGGAGGAACTGATTCCACTAAGAACACTCGCAGATGGAACTCCATACTCCCAAGAATATCTGAGTTTAAGGGCAAGGCAAGGAGCTCTCGATGCTGTAAAAATTGGGAAAAAATGGTTTTCTTCAAAAAGGGCGGTTAAGCAATATATTGATGAATATCGTCATAAATAGTATAAGATTTCTGATTATAAAATTGATTAAAATTTTATCCTATTCAGGGCTGATGTTGGGGCATTGTGCAGGATAAAGCCTGATACCGCATGTGCTCATTTTTTTGAATATAAGGAGAGGTGGCCAGAGCATCACAAATTATTGACCCCTTCTACTTATATACCACATATTGTGATGTAATACACAATAATGACGAATAAAGTGGGTGTTTATCAATGGATGACCGAATAACTGAAGATGTTAAAAGGTATGCAAAAGAAGTGCTTGAAATGGATCTTGTGGGAATCGCCCCTATTGAGCGATATGCAGATGCTCCCCCAGAGTTTCACCCGCAGCAATTTATCCCGGATGCAAAAGCCATTATAACCATGGGACTTGTTCACAATCCAGACATGGTACAGGAATCCCATATAAACAAAGCAAAATCCGTAGTTGAAATTCACGGTATGAACACAGAGAACCTGTGTGCAGGATACAAAATGTCGCGATACATACAGAAGAAGTGGGGCTACAGAAGTGGTGCCACAGGACTCCCTGTTCACCTACCAGAAGCCTTTGTGAAAGCAGGATTACAGGACATCAAAGGAGCCTTGAAGCCAGCAGTGTATTTCTCCGTTAAAATGGCCGCAGTACATGGAGGATTGGGAAAACGGGGTGTGAACGATCTTTTGATACATCCGGAACACGGTTCCATCGTAAGACTTGTTTCTGTGGTAACCCAGGCACCACTTACAGGCGACCCTCTCTCGGATTTTGACCCCATCTGTGACACGTGTGATAGACCCTGCATGAAGGAATGCCCTACAGGAGCAGTATCAGTAAAACAGGGTGATCCTTACACAAAGGGTTCCATTGACTGGCAGAAATGCTTCAATCTCCTTGGAAATGAAGCACTGATGCTCGGGTATGCAGCCTGTCTGCAATGTGCTTCAGTATGTCCCCACAGCAAGCAGGTGAGGTAATATATCAAAAAGCCAAAGACCCCCGAATTGCCTCACAAAATCCGGGGCATCATGCAATATACCTTAATTATTTTTTTTGCAATTAAAAAAAGGGCACAAAAGAAGAAATTATAACCTTTTTAAATATTCATTGAATTCTGCCTTATTTACTTCTATTCCTCTTAAAATTTCTTTAATCAATGGTTTCGCTAAATCTCTTCCACTATGATGGGGAATTGTTGTAGTTCTCCCATCCGGATGTTTATAAAATACATGACTTCCCTTTTGACGAACTCGTTCAAAACCTAATTTAAACAATAACTTTTCCATTTTCCTGGCATCAACTACTTGAAGTCTTGTCAACAAGTCACCTCTACCTGTTGTATTCCTACAAATTCTGGCAGATGCTGTTTTTCATCAGGGTCCATTTCTTCTAGGCACAATTCAAGTACTTCTATTAGATTAGTTTGCAGCTCATCTAAAGTCTCAGCTTGTGTGTGTGCACCAGGAATTCCAGGGACTATAGCTACATATAAACCAGATTCTATATCTTTCTCAACATATGCAGTTATTCTTGGCATCTAATTACCTCAATAATTTATATTTTGTAGATACTAATTTGTCTTATCCTTATTTAAACCGAGATGATAGAATGATTGATTTTAAAAGAATAAAATAAAGTTAAAGTGTGCCCTTTTTTATATTTAAAATTATTCAATATTGCAATAATTAGGATGCACAAAATAGACTTCTTGGTAGAGTAAAAGAGTGGTTTTCGCCACCCTCTTCTCATCAAACCGGACGTGCGGATTTCCCGCATCCGGCTTTCGTTTGGAATTGTCCCGTATCAGGAGATTGATTCATCATTTGATGCCTCCACCGGTCTCAATCATACAACAATTGTTCCACCAACTTCACATATGTTAACCAGATGGCGTTTTTCCTTACTTTATTTCGGGAGCTACCTTTCAGGCATTCTTTTTATCCGTTTGGTGTTATATATGCTGATAATCTCGACTCTACCAAAGCTAGAACCCCTTCGCTAAGTTGAGTTTTCTCCTCATACCGTCGCCTCCTGCACCCTGCGGCACAGGTTCGGTATATCATTGGCTCAACCATTATCACTATTATGAGTTCGTCCGACTTCTTATGTTGCATTGGTCTGGCTTTCCTTTTCAGTTATACCTCGGCTACCTGTTGTCCTTCCATTGTGCCA
>JACUTQ010000178.1 GCA_014859725.1 Methanosarcinales archaeon
GACCTTCTTGTCCTCAAGTCTGTTAAATAGAGATGCCTTCAATATCATGATAATTACCCATAGATGCCAGTTGTTGCCCGGAACCAATACATCTGTCGATTCTACTAATCAACCCTCTCAAAATGAAGATTAAACCTTATTTTATAAAGGTTTGTTCCCGCCCGGGGCCGACAGAAATGTATTTGAAAGGGACACCGACCAACGACTCAAGCCGATTTACATATTCTATGGCACCTGCGGGTAAGTCATCTATCTTCCGAATGCCTGTCAGGTCCCCATCCCAGCCATCCAGGTCTTCAAATACAGGCTTGCATCGTGCAAGGTCTGAAGTGGCTTCAGGCGGGTAATCCAGTGTTTTGCCATCAAGCTGGTAAGCCGCACATATGCGAAGAGGATGAATGTTAGACAATACATCCAGTTTTGTTAACGCAATATTGGTATAACCATTCAGTGCAACAGATTTTTTGACCAGTGGCAGATCGAACCAGCCGCACCGCCTGGGCCGCCCGGTGGTAGTGCCGAACTCGCCTCCTGCTTTTTGGATCATCTCACCAGTATCATCCTTTAATTCGGTGGGCAGTGGTCCTTCCCCCACACGGGTAATATAGGCTTTTAAAATACCAAGTACCTGGTCAACTCTGGTGGGTCCGACACCAAGATTGGCACATGCTGAACCTGCAATACATGAGGATGATGTTACAAATTTCTGAGTGCCGTGGATCACATCAAGATGTGTTCCCTGGGCCCCTTCTGCCAGGACTTTTTTTCCATGGTCCAATGCAGTATTTACTTCATGGGATACATCAGCAATAAATGGTGCAAACCTGCGTCCCAGTTCGATATATGTTGAGATCCAGTTTTCATCATACATAATTGCAGGATCGCCGCCCATACTTTCTATCTGGGCAGCTTTTATGGGCGCAAGCTCGTTCAGGCGTCCACGCAGTTTTTCCTCATCTATCAGGTCTGCAAATTGTATCTCATCCCTTGCCACCTTGTCGATATAGGCATAACCGATGCCCCGTTTGGTTGTACCTATCTTTTCTGTCCTGGCAGACTCGCGTAATCCATCCATTTCCACATGGTACGGCATGATGATACTGGTCTTCGCATCAATACCCAGCTTTTTACCATCAACTGATATCTTGTCATCAGCCAGGGTATCGAGTTCTTTTGCCAGGGTCTGAGGGTTTAATACAACTCCAGGACCGATCAACAATCTGGCATTGAACAGCACACCTGACGGGGTTACGTGCAGCTTAAACGTTTTTCCTTTAACCACAACAGTATGACCTGCATTGTCTCCTCCCTGGAAACGCACGATAAGGTCATATTCCCTTGTCATCAGATCTACTATCTTTCCCTTGCCTTCGTCCCCGAACTGGGTACCTGTAATTATTGTAAACATATGATGTAATACAGGGAGATAATTGAATAATAAGATTTTGATAACGAATTATTTTCAGGATAACGACTTAATATTATCAATAAATCTATATATCTTACAATTAAATAAGAATAATCAAGATGGTGTGGAATGGTATCTGAAAATCTGATGACAGTTGTTATGCTGCCGTTACTGGCATTGATGACAATTGCCGGATATTATGTTTTGATACCATGTGAGATAAGAGAACAGAACAGCAGGATTACTCCACGCAGGTTTATAATAGGATTCTGGCCTTTTGTGGTCTCGGCATCTTTCGTTTATTTATTAGTTCAATCACAAGCCACAATTATCAAATTTTTTGATATCAAAATAAATTCACATTATACCAGCCTTATCATGATGATAGAAGGAGATATGGTGGCTCATTTTCAGAGTTTTGCCACGCCCTTACTGACGTATTTTAACGGGTTTGTCTACCTGATAATCTTTTCTTTTATAATGATATTCACTTTTTTGATACTGATATTTACCCGCAACGTGACAGCATTAGAAGAATTCAATATTGCATTCATTATCATTTATTTGACAGCTTTTCCCTTCTACATATTTTTCCCTGTAACAGTAACAGGGCATGTACTTCCAGGTGTGTCAACACTTTTGTATAATTTAAGTCCGATTATTGATCAAGGTGTAAGGGTGGTAGACCCATTTTTAGATAATGGTTTTCCCAGTCTCCATGCTGCATTATCTGTGATGGCGATGTTAATAGTGATGTTCAGGACAAATCTTACCAGATACAAAGCTTTTATTGTGATCTCTACTATTGCCATATTATTTTCTACCATTTATCTCGGCATACATTGGATCACCGATCTGGTGGCAGGTACGATTCTGGCTTTGATCAGCTATTATATTGCTGTTAAGTACAGAAGAACAATTCTTAACCAACCTAACAGGATTCTGGTGTCTATTGAAAAAAAGATGAGTATCATGGACCAGATATTCTGTGAAAAATGTTCAAAGCAGGTTTCTATAATTCCCCATAGTACCCATATTGAGTGTCCACATTGCGGTTCAATCCAGAATTATCATCCATTGACTTATATTTAAGAATTAATAATTGGTAAATTGGTTTGAAATTCAAAAAAAATGGTGCGTGCAATCTTACGATCACATGCACTCTATTGGTCAAGTTTATCAGGGCTCGTAACCGTCTGATAGTGTCATCATGAATGCGACTATTTGATCCTCCTCTTTATCAGTTAATCCGAGATTACCCAGCTCGACGTCATTGACATTTGCATCTACTTCAGGTGCTGGCCAGCAGTTAACTCCAGGTGAAGGATCGTTAATGTCCTCACAAGAATTTGGATTTAGTGCATCTCTTGTATTATAGAAGTGCACAATATCTTTCAAGCTCTTAAAGTAGCCGTTGTGCCCGTAGGCTTTTACATAATCTTCGTCCGGCCGTTTGTCCACATTGCGCAGGGTGGGGACCTTATGCTTCCCCATATTATCATCAGCCATACCACTATAATCGGGTGTTTTATCGAGTGTTGTTGCCAGGAAACCACCCAATCCATAATCTACCCAATCCATACCGTCAGGATTGAAGTGCGGCGGCATAGAGTAGAAGGGATTTTCCGGATTCTTGGGGATTCCAAGGTTATCGTAGGTGAAGTCTGTGAACAGCGGAGGCTCTCCATTAGGTCCATTCTCACTTATGTGACATGCGCTGCACTTGGCCTTCCCTTCGAAAAGCTCAAGGCCCTTGGCTTCGTCAACAGTTAGATCAATGGTCCCTTTTAGATAGGCATCATACTTGGAACTGAATGGATTGACCTCACTTGACCTCTCATATGCTGCGATAGAGCGGGCAATCCTCTCATATGTTCCTTCCACATCTTTGACACAATCCAGGGGGGTATCGGGGTATACTTCATTAAAAAGGTATGCATAATCAGAATTCCGAACCTTAATGCATACGAGTCTTGCGTTTGGATTGTTCTGTTCCAGGGGATTCAGGAAGGGACCCATTGCCTGTTCAGCAAGTGGATCGCCTAACGTCAATCCTGTTGCCCGGCCGTCCCAGAACATGCCACCAATAAACACATCGTCATTGACGTTGTAATCTAAGACCGGACTGTCACCACCGTAAGCGGAAGTGGGTGGTTTGCGGTTGCCGAACCTTGTGTGAATTGCCCCTGGGTAGACCGCTCCGGCATTATTGATATCATGGTCAGGACCTGTGAAACCCCAGGCGGGATCATGGCAGGTGGCACAGGACTGTCCAGGCGGGGTGGACAGGTCCTGGTCGAAGAACAATTTTTCTCCCAGTTCTTCTATATCACTGAGACCCTGAGCAACCGCAGTTCCCATGACCAATGTCAAGAGCACAGCAATCGCACAGATTAGAGTTTTATTATATTTCAAAGATAAATTCCTCCTTTCTATTTCTCATTTTCGTAATCAAAGGAGTGTACTCGGTAGATTATTGATAACTAGCACAAACATGCCAACAAATTACACTTGAATCTATAACACTCCCATTTGGCTATATAATTGGAATATAGATTAAACTATCGTCCAACAATTTTATAAAAATATTAAAAGCCTTGAAAAAAATATAGTAAAAAG